>JAEWEJ010000311.1 GCA_023389455.1 Actinomycetes bacterium
GGCCTGCCGTTCACCGCGATGACCCTCGGCGGGCGTCGGCGCCTGGTGTGGACGACGTTCACGGCCGACCAGGTCGACATCGACCTGCGCACCCCGCAGGCGTGGGACTACCTGACCTCGGTGGTCGACGCGCTGACGTCCGGCGGCGTGACGATGCTGCGGCTCGACGCCGTCGGGTACACGGGCAAGGAGGCGGGCACCGACTGCTTCATGACCCCCGCGACCGACGAGTACACCGAGCGGATCGTCGAGCAGGCGAAGGCCCGCGGCGCGCAGGTGCTGGTCGAGGTGCACGGGCACCACACGCAGCAGATCGAGATCGCCCGCAAGGTCGACCTCGTCTACGACTTCGCGCTGCCGCCGCTGGTGCTGCACGCGCTGACCGCCGCCGACCTCGACCCGCTGGCCGGGTGGCTGCGCATCCGCCCCGCGAACGCGGTGACGGTCCTGGACACGCACGACGGCATCGGGATCGTCGACGTCGGCCCCTCCGACCTGCGCCCGGGCGAGCCCGGCCTGCTGGCCCCGGAGAAGATCGACGCGCTCGTCGAGCGGATCCACGAGAACTCGGGCGGCACGTCGCGGCAGGCCACAGGCGCCGCCGCGTCGAACCTCGACCTGTACCAGGTCAACTGCACGTTCTACGACGCGCTGGCCCGCGACGACCGCCGCTACGTGCTGGCGCGGCTGCTGCAGCTGTTCGTCCCCGGGATCCCGCAGGTCTACTACGTCGGCCTGCTCGCCGGGGCCAACGACATGGACCTGCTGGCGGCCACCGGCGTGGGGCGCGACGTCAACCGTCACCACTACACGCCGGCCGAGGTCGAGGCGGCGCTGGAGCACCCCGCGGTGCGCGGCCAGCTGGCGGGCCTGCGCCTGCGGTCCTCGCACCCGGCGTTCGACGGCGACTTCACGTGGGACGTCGACGGCACGCGCGGCACGTTCGTGCGGTCGGCGGGTGACGCCCGCGCGACGCTGACGTTCGACGTCGCGGACGGGTCGTTCGAGGTCCGCGCGACCGGGGACGACGGCGAGCGGGTCGTCCTCACCGACGCGGGGCTCGCGACCGCCTGACCCCACGGCCCACGGGCGTCGGGGACCGCGGAGGCGACCCCGACGGCCCGTCGGCTGCGGCATGATGCGGCGACGGACGCCCCCGGCCTCGCCGACGTCATCCGCTACGTCGACCCCGACCCCGCAGCGGCATGTCGGCGGGCAGCGGGACCTCGTCACCCGCTGGACCAGCTGGTCGGCGGCCCCGGGCGGGTCGTCCTCCGACGCCGACGGCGGGCCCGGCTCCCTCGTCTTCCACGTCCCGCAGCGCGGCGACGGGACGCTCGGCGTCCTCGGGCTCGTCCTGCGCGACGCGGAGCGCCGGCCCGTCGCGTTCGTCGACGTCGACGCGTGGGCGCCACAGACGGACCCGACCACGTTCTGACGCTGAGGGCGGTGTGCTGCCGGCCACCTGCTGCGGTGGGCGACGATGGGGCATGCCCGTGGACCAGGTGGTGCTCGTCGTCCAGGTGGTGCTCGTGCTCGCCGCGGTCGCCGTCGCGCTGCCGCTCGCCCGCGCGGCCGGCGACGCCCGTGGTGCGCGACGCAGGCTCGCGCGTGCGCGCACCGCGTCCGGCGAGGTCGTGGCGGTCGAGGACGTGGGTGGGCGGGTCGTGCCGACGGTCCGCTACCACGTGGGCGACGAGCGCCACGAGACCCGGCCCCGCACCCCGCGCCCGGCGTCCCGGTACCTCGTCGGGCAGCCGGTCGACGTCCGCTACGACCCGCAGGAGCCGGCGTGGATGACGGTCGAGGCCGTCCAGGGCGACGCGCGGGTGCCGCGCCCGCCGCGCGCGGTGGCGACCGGGCTCGTGATCGCGGCGCTGGTCGGGGTCGCGCTGGTGCTCCAGGCGCTGCGCTGACCGTGCCGTCGGCGTGCCGTCGCGCACGGCTCCGATGCCCAGTGCACGCCCCCGGCGACGACCACCGGCCGCGGGGGCGGTGACCCCTGCGCGGTGGGCCAGGATGTCCCCATGACGACGCCGTCCCTCGGGGTGCTCCTGCCGCGTGACCTGCCCGCCGACCGTGTGCTCGAGCACGCCCGCCGCGCCGAGGCGCTGGGGTTCGACGAGCTGTGGGTGGTCGAGGACCTCGGCTTCCGCGGCGGCGCTGCGCAGGCGGCCGCGGTGCTGGCGGCGACCGAGCGGATCCACGTCGGCATCGGCATCGTGCCCGCCGCGGCGCGGGACGTCGCGTTCGCCGCGATGGACGCCGCCACGCTCGCGCGGCTGTTCCCGGGGCGCGTCACCTTCGGGGTCGGGCACGGGATGCCGGACTGGATGCGGTCGGTCGGCCGGTGGCCCGCCCGGCCGCTGACGTACCTCGAGGAGTACACCGTCGCGCTGCGGGCCCTGCTGCGCGGCGAGACGGTGACGACCGCACCGGGCGCCCAGGTCGTCCTCGACGGTGTCGCGCTGGACCCGTCGTCCGTGCCCGACGTCGTGCCGGACGTGCTGCTGGGCGTGCGCGGGCCGCGCTCGCTCGCCGCGGCCGGTCGCGTCGCGGAGGGCGTGGTGCTCGCCGAGCCGTGCGCGCCGGCGTACGTGCGGGCGGCCGTCGAGCAGGTCGCCTCTCCCACGCCGCCGCGCGTGGTCACCTACGACGTCGCGGCCGTCGACGACGACGAGGCCCGCGCGCTGCGCACCGCGCGCACCGGGCTCACGTGGATCGGTGAGCCCGACTGGGCGCCGCACGTGGCGCCGCTGCCGTTCGCCGCCGACCTGGCCGACCTGCGGACCCGCTGCGCGTCGCCCGAGGAGTTCGCGACCGCGCTGCCGGACGCCTGGGTCCGTGAGCTCGCGCTGGCCGGGACGCCCGCGGACGTCCGCGAGCGCGTCGCCGCGCGCGGTGCGGCCGGTGCCACGACGTGCGTGCTCTTCCCCACCGGGCCGGACCCGGTCGCGGCGCTGGAGTCGTTGGCGCGCGTGCGCTGACCGCGGCGCGGCGACGTCACCCGCGCGTCGCGCACCCCACCTCGCCCGGCCCAGTCGCCCGGCCTGTCGACCCGGCCTGTCGACCGGTCTGTCGCCCGGCCTGTCGCCCGGCCTGTCGCCCGGCCCTGTTGACTGGGCGCATGCGACGCGTGCTGGTGCTCGGTGGGACGGGGTGGCTCGGGGCCGCCGTGGTGCGGGCGGCGCTCGCGGACGGTGCGGACGTCGTCTGCCTCGCGCGCGGCGAGTCGGGGGACGTGCCGGTCGGTGCGCGCCTGGTGCGCGCCGACCGGCGGGAGCCCGGCGCGTACGACGCCCTGACCGGCGCCTGGGACGAGGTCGTCGAGATCGCGTACGCGCCGGACCTCGTGACCTCGGCGCTGGACGCGCTCGCGGACCGCGCGGCGCACTGGACCCTCGTCTCGTCGGTCTCCGTGTACGCCCGGGACGACGAGCCGGGTGCCGACGAGGCCGCGGCCGTCGTCGAGCCCGAGGACCTGACCCGGTACCCGGACGCCAAGGTGGCCGCGGAGCGGGCGTCCGCCGCGCGGCTGGGTGACCGCCTGCTCCTCGCCCGGCCCGGCCTGATCGTGGGGCCGGGCGACCCGTCCGACCGGTTCGGCTACTGGCCGGCGCGGCTGCACCGCGGGGGGCGGGTGCTCACCCCGGTGCCGCAGGGGCGGTCCATGCAGGTGATCGACGTGGACGACCTCGCCGCCTGGCTCGTCGCGGCGGGGCGCGCGGGCGTGACCGGGCCGGTGAACGCCGTCGGCACGGCCGTCCCGCTGGGCGACCTGCTCGCCGAGGTCGCCGCCGTCGCGGGGCCGGACGCCGAGCTCGTGCCCGTCGACGACGCGACCCTGCTCGCGCACGACGTGGCGTACTGGGCGGGTCCGCGGTCGCTGCCGCTGTGGCTGCCCGTCGAGGCGAGCGGGTTCGCGCGTCGGGACGGTTCGGCGTACCGCGCGTCGGGCGGCACGGAGCGCCCGCTGCGCGACACGATCGCCCGCGTCCTGGCCGACGAGGTCGGACGTGGTGTGGACCGGCCGCGTCGCGCCGGCCTGACGCCGGACGAGGAGCGCGAGGTGCTGGCGGCGGCGTCCCGCTGACGGGTGGACGGCGGCGCGGTCGCGCCGCACCGCCGCCCGCCCACCTCGCTGGGATCAGCCGGCGAAGGGGTCCTCGGTCGAGATCTCCTCGGCGGTCGGGGCCTC
Source organism: Actinomycetes bacterium (assembly GCA_023389455.1). Lineage (GTDB taxonomy): Bacteria > Actinomycetota > Actinomycetes > Actinomycetales > Cellulomonadaceae > Cellulomonas. Next base: position 4,199 of record JAEWEJ010000311.1, read on the forward strand.
CACGGGGGCGGCCGTTCCCCAGTTCGTGAACGTCATGCGCGACTGGATCCCGAGGATGTCGAAGCTCACCTCGCGCGCACGGCCCTCGGCGTCGACCACGTAGGTGTACTCGAGCGTCTCCGGCATCTCGGTGCCCGGCGGCAGCTGGGACTCGAGCTCGGCCATCTCCTCCGGCAGCTTCGACGGGTCGATGACCACCTGGTACGCCTGCGCCCCGACCCCGTCGACCTCGGTCGGCTCGCCCGTCGGGGTCACGCTGACGATGGCGGCCTCCTGGCCCTCGAGCCCCATCGTGGGGTCGATCTCGCCCATCGCGTCGGCGAACGCCGCGCCGAACGGGTTCGACTCGTCCGCGGGGTCGATCGCGAGGAACTTGCCGCCCGTGAGCTCACCGAGGTTGACGTAGCTCAGCCCGCCGACGGACCGCACGGTCATGGCCGGGGTGTCCGGGGCCTCGATGACCATGGCGAGCGCCGGTGCGTCGCCGCCCAGGTGCACCGAGCCGCTCATCGACATGGACTCGCCCTGGCTGCCCATGGTCATCACGAAGTCGTAGCTGCCGGCAGCCACCTGGGCGTCGACGATGGTCCGGATGAAGTCGGCCGCGCTGAGCGTCGTCGGCTCCGGGCTCGCCTCGACGGACGCGGAGGCCGACGGGGACACGCTCGGCGTGGCGGTGCCGACGTCGGTGCTCGACCCGCCTCCGCACGCGGCCAGCGCACCCAGCAGGACGACCAGGGCGGGGGCGGCGAGGGCATGGCGGGACGACGGCACGAGAGACCTCCGGTGGGTGGCCGCGGGCGGAGCCGGCCGGCTCGCTGCTCACGTACGACCGGGACGATCTTGACAGATCGCCCCGCCGTCCGTGGGTGGTCTGTGGACGAGAAGCACCCCGCTGGGCCTGTGGGACCCACGACGGGGCCGCGGGTCCCGCGCCCTCGGCGCGCGCGAGCGGCAGGATGACGCCGTGAGCACACCGAGCCGCAACGACGTCATCGAGGTCGTCGACACCGCAGGCGACGACCGCACCGTGATCCTGACCTTCGACGACGGGCCGAACCCGCCCGACACCGTCACCCTGCTCGACCTGCTGGCCCGCGAGGGCGTCCCGGCGGTGTTCTGCCTGGTCGGCGAGCAGGCCGAGGCGCACCCGGAGATCGTCCGGCGGATCGTCGCCCACGGGCACGTGCTGGGCAACCACTCGTTCCGGCACGACGACCTCGAGGAGTGGGAGCCGGACGCGGTCCGTCTCGACCTCGAGCGCACCCTCGCCGCGATCGACGCCGCCGTCCCCGGCGCCGAGGTCCCGTTCTTCCGCGCCCCGTACGGGCACTGGGGGAGGGCCGTCCCCGTCGCGGGCGAGCTCGGCATGCGCCCGCTCGGCTGGCAGCTCGCCGTGGGGGACTGGGAGCCGCCCGGCACGGACGAGCTCGTGCGCCGCATGCAGGGCGTCGTGCCCGGCGGCGTGATCCTCCTGCACGACGGCGGCGGCGACCGCAGCCAGACCGTCGAGGCCGTCGCACGGTTCATCCCGCTCATGCGCGAGCGCGGGTGGACGTTCGCGGTGCCGCGGTAGGCGCACGGGCGCGGACCTGACCGCACCGCGGCGGCGGGCGACGCCGCCGCGGCGCGTGCACCCGCCTCAGGCCGGGACCGGTGCCCAGCTCACGGCGTCCACCTGCTCGAGGATCCGGTCCAGCACCACCCCGCGGTCGAACCGCAGCGCGTACTCCCGCGCCCGCTCGGCGGCCGCGGCGCGCTCGGCGCGGTCCATCGCCAGGACGTCGTCGAGCGCGGCGGCGATCGCGTCAGGGGCGTCGACCGGCACGATGACCGCGGTGTCGCCCACGGCCTCGCCGATGCCGCCCGTGACGGTGGTGATCACCGGGCCGCCGCCGGACAGCATCTTCTCGACCAGCGCGATGCCGAACGTCTCGACGAACTCCGGGCGCGGCTTGGACGGCAGCACGAACGCCGTGCAGCCGGCCATGAGGTGGCCCTTCTCGTCGTCGGGGACGTCGTCGAGGAACGTGACGAGGTCGGCCACGGGCGTGCGCGCGGCGTGGGCCCGCAGCTCGGCCGCCTGCGGGCCGTTGCCCGCGACGACCAGCCGCCGGCCTGCGCCGGGCGCCCCCGAGCGCGCGTACCCCTCGATGAGGTCGTCGACGCCCTTGGCGTGCGCGAGGCGCGAGAGGAACAGCACGTACCCGTCGCGCGTCAGCCCGCGGGCGGCCAGGGCGCGGTCCGTCGCGTCCTCGTCGCGCGCCAGGTACGCGCCCACGTCGATCGCGGGGTAGGAGACGTTGACGCGCTCGCGGCACTCGTCGGCGAAGCGGGTCCCGTGACGGGCGTCGATCGCGGCCGCCTCCGTGACCACCAGGTCCCGCGTGTACTGCGACACCGCGAGCACCACGTCGTGGGACAGGTACTGCGCCAGCACGTGGGCCGCGGCCCCGAACCGGTCCTGCTCGACGCACGCGCGCACCACGTTGGTCACGTCGGACCCGACGGCCTCGGCGACGGTGACGACGTTCACGGGCAGGCCCGTGCGACGGGCGACGGCGACCGCGTCCGCCACGGCCGTCGCGTGCGGGGACAGGTACAGCGACATCGCGACGGTCGGCACCCCGTCGGTGAACAGCTCGACGAGCCGCCCCGTCAGCCCCGCGAGGTACCGGCCGTCGGGCACCTTGTAGTCCCCCACTGGCTCGGGGCGCTCCACGACGATCCCGGGGGAGTACGGCGTCACGCTGTCCAGCGGCTTGAGCGGCAGCCCGGCCTCCTGCAACCGGTCGACGGGCCACGTGACGATGCGGACCTCGTCGAAACCCCGCCGCAGCGCGGCCTCGGCGAGGTTGCGGGCCTCGCCCGAGTGTCCGCAGATCACCGGGTCGGCGCGCACCACGATGACGAGGCGGCGGTCGGGGCGGGCGGCGGTGGTGTCCACGGCGTCGTCCTCTCGGGTCGGGGCTGGGCTGGACCGTCCTCTCAGGGGGAGAGGGCGGTGGGTGGGGCCGGGTCGACCTCTCGTGGGGAGAGGCCGGGGACGGGGTGGGGCGGGTGAGAGGCCGACCCGGCCCGTCAGGGAAGCGCCAGGCGGGGGAGCGGGACGTCGACGTGCGGCGCCGGGGCGCTGGGTGGTCGGTGCTGCGTGCCCCAGCCCGACGGTTCGGGGCCGAGGCCGATGAGCAGGCGGCCGCCGGAGTGCAGCTCGCCGCCCGTCAGGAAGGGACGGTCCAGCGGGACACCGTCCAGGTGGACCGACTGCACGTGCTGCACCGGGCCGCCGGGCTCCGGCTCGACGAACCCCGTCGTCTCGACGGTCAGCGGGCGCCCGCCGACGTCGAGCCGTGCCTCACGCCACGCGGGCGCGTTGAGCAGGAACAGGTTCTGCCCCGCGACGGGGAACAGGCCCAGCGACGCCCACACGTACCAGGACGACAGCCCGCCGGAGTCGTCGTTGCCGGGCAGCCCGCCGCGCCCGGTGCCGAACTGCTGCTGCACGACGTCGTGCACCACCTGGGCGGTGCGGTCCGGGCGCCCGGCGTACATGTACGACCACGGCGCCTCCATGTCGGGCTCGTTGTTGAGGCCCTCGAAGCGGTGCAGCCCGTACCCGGCGGCCATCTCCTCGACGTCCGGGCGCAGCCCCGGCTGCTTCACGGGGTCGGCGCCGAAGCCGAAGAACCGGTCGAGCATCGCCGTGAAGGCGTCGTCGCCGCCGGCCAGCGCGATGCGGGACGCCATGTCGTGCATCAGCCGGAACGAGTAGTTCCAGCGGCCGCCCTCGTAGTACGTCGAGTCGACCAGCAGGCCCGTGTCCGGGTCGAACGCGTTGACCCAGCGCGCCGCGAGCGGCCCGAACTGGTCGACCAGCGTCAGGTCGCCCACCCGGCCCGCGACGATCGCCGAACACCAGTACCCGAACGCGATGTCGAGCGTGTGGCTGATGGGGTGGGTGCGGCCGTGCAGCAGGAACTCCTCGCCGTACGTGCGGCGCAGGTCGTCGTGCATGTGCACCAGCGCCCAGTCCCAGTCGACGCCCGGCAGGCCCAGCGCGCACAGGTCGGCCAGGAAGGTGTGCGCCAGCGCGGAGGCCTGCCGGCTGAACCGGTCGGCGCCGCGCGCCATCCGGTAGCCGATGGGCAGGTTGCCCTCCTCCTCGGCGATCTGCAGCAGCGCGTTCGCCAGCTCGACGGCTCGGTCCGGCGCCAGCGCCGTCAGCAGCGGCAGCTGGGTGCGGTAGATGTCCCACATGGTCGACAGGTCGAACGCGAACGGCCCGGGCGTGGGCCAGAACGGCGACTCGTCGGGTGCCAGGCACGGCTTGATCAGCGAGTGGTACAGCGCGGTGCCGAAGACGGTGGCCTTGTCGGTCGACTGGGTGTCGACCTGCACCTTGCCCAGGTGCTCGCGCCACGCACCCTCCGTGGTGGCCCGCCGCCGCTCGAACGACAGGCGCGGGTCCGGGCCGCACTCCCGGGCCAGGGTCGTCGCGGCCTGCTCGACGCCCCGCAGCGAGAACCCGAACCGCAGCTCGACCACCTGCCCGGGCTCGGTGGGCCCGGCCCACATGAGGCCGAACGGGCGCAGGGTCGTGGGGCGGATCCGGTCGAAGTCCAGGCGGGTGCCGCCGGGCATCAGGCGCCGGTCGTACCAGAGCAGCTGGCGCCAGTGCTGCGCGTCGCACTCGACGCGCACGGCCAGGGGCGCCCCCTCCACGACGATCTCGCCCTCCGCGCAGCCGGGGCTCACCGACGCCAGGTGCGCGCGCAGCGGGATGGTCCGGCCGTACGGGATGTCGAGGCCGCCGAGGGAGAAGTCGATGACCAGCCGCGCGTCGTGGTGCGCGGGGAACGTGTACCGGTGCACCGCCGACTTGGGACCGACCGTGATCTCCGCGCGGATCCCCGACTCCAGCGTCGCGGCGTAGTACCCGGGGCGCGCGACCTCGTCGACGATCTCCCACGTGCGGCCCAGGTCGTCCAGCGGGCCGAGCATCGGGGTGACCCGGAAGTAGTTGTAGTACTTGCGGATCGCACCCGTGCCGGACTGCTGGAAGTGCGTGAACCCGCTGGCCACCAGCCGGTCGTGCAGCACCGGCGGCTGCCCCTCGGTCGACAGGTCGTAGCGGCCGTAGCCCGTGGGGTACGCCCCGGAGTACGCGCACGCCGACACCATGCCCAGCGGGTACGTGGCCCCGGGGTGCGTGTTGCCCACCTGCGGCTTGGGCCACCACCACGTCGCGGCCAGGCCCGTGGGCGCGGGCAGGTCGGTGGCGTCGGTGCCGATGAACGGGTCGACGTGGTCGAACATCCCGGCCTCCTCGCTGCGTCCGTCCTGCCGTGCGTCCTGCCGTGCGACTGTCGGTGCGCGGATCGCGCGGCCTCGTGAGCCGGGTGGATCCAGCGTGACGCGGTGCGCTCGCCGTGTCCACGGGTGCGGTGCGGTGACGTTACGAGCCGGTTGTGTCGGGCGTGTTGCGGGCAGGTCACGCTTCGGCCGGGCGGCCGGGCGGCCGGGCGGAGGGTGCGGAGCGACGAGCGCGGTCAGGCCAGCGGGCCCAGCGCGGCACGGGGCGTCGCGTCGAGCGCCAGGTCCGCCAGCGCGGGCAGCAGCCGCTTCTCCTCGTACCGGACGTGCGTCTCCATGACGGCCTCGATGCCGTCGAGGTGCCGGTGCAGCGCGTCGGTGTCCTGGGTGCCCGCGGCGTGGCCGGCCTCGACCGCGCGCTGCAGCTCGCCCAGCAGGTGCGACAGCATCGCGTGGTCCCGCACCAGCACTCGTGCATCGAGGGTCAGCGGCCGACCGGCCCGACCACGCCCAGCTCGCGCAGCGCCCGCCACCCGATGTCCTGGGGCAGCCGCTCGTCGTGGCCGACCCACCCGGCGGCCATCGCCAGCCCGGTGCCGAGCGCGCGCGCCGCGGTCGCGTCCGACACCCCGCCGTACGCGTCCAGCGCGGCCGCGACCCCGGCGGCCGGCAGCGCCAACCACAGGAAGCCCAGGTCCGTCGCCGGGTCGCCGGCCGCCACGTCGGCCCAGTCGAGGACCCCGCCGAAGAGCCCGTCGACGCTCAGCAGGTTGAACGGGTGCAGGTCCGCGTGGATCCACGACGTGGGCAGGTCCACCGGGGCGGCCAGGGCGTCGGCCCACAGGCGCTCGGCGCGCTCGCGGTCGAGGCGCAGCCCGCGGCCGCCGGCCGCCTGCTCGACGCACGCCAGGGCCTGGACGAGACCGTCGGTGCGGTCGGACAACGGGATCGACTGCTCGTCGTTGTACGGCGCGTCGGGCGGTGCGGGCACGTGCACCTGCGCGAGCGCCCGCCCCAGCCCCGGCCCGGCGTGCGCGGTGAGCGGCACCTCCGCGGCCGTCACCCCCGGCAGCCACGCGACCACCGCCCACGGCCACGGGTACGCCGCGCCCGGCACGCCGGCCCGCACGACGCGCTGCGTCGGGAACGTCCACCCCGCCGACAGCTGCGCCACCCACCGCAGCTCCGACTCCATCGACCCCACCGACGCGGCGTGCCGCGGCAGCCGGACCGCGAGGTCGTCGCCCAGGCGGTACATCGCCATGTCCCAGCCCGCGTACCGGCGGCCCAGAGCGAGGTCCGCCAGGTCGGGGTGCTGCTCGGCCAGCAGGGCGGCGACGACCTCGTGCGTGATCGGCACCTCGTCGGTGGGTGCGCGCACGGCCCGTCAGCCCGCCGCGCGGCGCCCCAGCCGCGCGAGCAGCCGCTCCTGCCGGTCGGCGTCCGCCGGAGCCTCGACGCCCGCGCGGCACACCCCGTCGGAGTACAGCGCGTCGCCGAGCGCGTCGACCCGCTCCTCCACGAAGGCCAGCTCGTCGTCGCCCAGCCGCTCGTCGAGCCCGGCCGCGGTCGCCACGTCCCAGCGGTGCACGACCAGGTCGAGCGCGTGGAACCCCTGCAGGGTCGCGCCGACCGTGGTCCGTCCGAAGTAGCCGTCGTACTCACGGCCCACGACGTCCGGGTCGGTGAGCGCGTCGTGCAGCGCCGCGGCGTGCGCGCGCCACCCGCCGGCGGGATCGGCCTCGAGGTCGACGTCCGGCAGGTCCACGCCGTGCCCGGCGAGGAACTCGCGCTGCGTGGTGACGACGTGGCGCAGCACGTCGCGCGCGGTCCACCCCTCGCAGGGCGACGGGGCGTCCCAGGCGGTGGCGGGGACCTGGCCGACCACGCCGGTGAACGGCTGGACCAGCGCGAGGAAGGTGGGCGACGTCGTCTCCATGGGACGAACGTAGGCCGACCCACCGACACCGGGTCGAAGCGGGCGCTCGGCGCGCGGGCCCGTGGCGCCTTCCGTAGCGTGGACGACCCACCGAGCACCGATGGAGGGGGAACGATGCGAGGAACGCTCCGGACCACCGTCGTCGCCGTCGCCGCGGCAGCGGCGCTGACCGCGTGCAGCGCGGCCGGCGAGGACGAGGACGCCCCGGTCAGCAACCAGTCGGAGGCCACCACCCCAGCGAGCACGCAGGACGCCGACGAGGTCGAGGTGACCCTCTTCGACGCCGGCAACGCCCAGGTCGGCACCGTGTGGCTCGACGAGGAGGACGGCGGCGTGGAGATCGAGGTCGCGGTGAGCGGCCTGGAGCCCGGGTTCCACGGGTTCCACCTGCACACGGTCGGCGAGTGCGAGGTCGACAGCCCGGACCCGAACGACCCGGCGAAGACGGGTGACTTCCTGTCCGCCGGTGGCCACCTGGGCGCCGACGCGGCGGACCACGGCCAGCACGCGGGCGACCTGCCGTCGCTGCTGGTCGACTCGACGGGCGCCGCTCGCCTGACGGTCCGCACCGACGCGGTGACGATGGCCGACCTGCAGGACGAGGACGGCACGGCGGTGATGATCCACTCGGGTCGCGACAACACCGCGCACATCCCTGAGCGGTACGCGCCCGCGGGGCCGGACGCGGACACCCTCAAGACCGGGGACGCGGGCGACCGGATCGCGTGCGGCGTGATCAGCGCCGGCTGACCGGCGCGCGGTCGACCGGCGGCTGACCGGCGCGCGACGGACGCGGCTCACCCACGTCCGCCGCCCGACCACGAGGTGCCGACGTGCCTGCGGCGTTGCCGTGGGCACGTCGGCACGCCGTCCCGGGTTCGCCCTTTCGAGGGAGTGCTCACGCAGGTCGGGGCCCGGATGTCGGCCTCGGGACGAGGGTCCCGCGGGCGCACGTCCCCCAGGCAGACGATCGGGTGCCGGCAGCTCCCGGCACCCGCCGTCTAGCCACAAGGACGTCCCCGTGCCCTACCCCCACCTCCTCGCCCCGCTGACCCTCGGGTCGCTCGAGCTGCCGAACCACGTCGTGATGCTCCCCATGGGCACCGAGATGGGGACGCACGAAGGCCTGTTCACGGAGCGCGAGATCGCGTACTACACGGCCCGCGCCGCCGGCGGCGTGGGCCTGGTCATGACCGGCATCGCCGCCGTGTCGCAGGACTACGAGCAGATCAACCCCGGCCTGTGCCGTGTCGACACCGACGACGCCGTCCCCGGCCTCACGGCGCTCGCGGAGTCGATCCACGCCGTCGGCGGGCGGGTGTCCCTGCAGCTGACCGCCGGTCTGGGCCGCAACATCAACGTCGTCGACCCGGAGCGCGCGCCGATCTCCGCGTCGGACAACCCGCACTACGCCAACCCGGCCGTGCTGTGCCGCCCGCTCGAGGTCGAGGAGATCCGCACGCTGGTGCGCCGCTTCGGTGAGGCCGCCGCGCGTGCCGCCGCCGCGGGCATCGACGCCATCGACATCCACGGCCACACCGGCTACATCATCGACCAGTTCCTCACGCCCGCCTGGAACCGTCGCACCGACGAGTACGGCGGCTCGGTGGAGAACCGCTGCCGGTTCGCGGTCGAGGTCATCCAGGCGGTCAAGGCGGCGGCGCCCGGCCTGCCCGTGAGCTTCCGGCTGTCCGTGGACCACAAGTTCCCCGGCGGCCGCACCACCGAGGAGTCGCAGCGCATCGCCGTCATCCTGGCCGAGGCGGGCCTCGACTTCATCCTCGCCGACGACGGCTCGTACGAGGCGATGGACTACGTCTTCCCGCCGTACTACCTGGGCGACGGCTGCATGGTGCCGGCTGCGAAGGCCCTCAAGGAGGTCGTCGACATCCCCGTCGTGACCTGCGGCAACCTCGACCCCGACACCGCCGAGAAGGTCCTCGCCGCCGGCGACGCCGACATCGCGGGCGTGGGCCGTGGCCTGATCGCCGACCCGCAGTGGTGCGCGAAGCTCGTCGAGGGGCGCCGCGAGGACATCCGCCCCTGCATCCGCTGCAACGCCATGTGCGTCGGCAACGCGTTCTTCGCACTGCCCCTGGGCTGCGCCGTGAACGCGCAGGTCGGCTTCGAGCGCGAGCGCGTGCTGACGCCCGTCGAGACGCCGCGGCACGTGGTCGTCGTCGGGGGTGGGCCCGCCGGGCTGGAGGCCGCCCGGGTCGCCGCCGAGCGCGGCCACCGCGTCGACCTGTACGAGAAGGACACGCGGCTGGGTGGCGTGCTGCGCCCCGCGGCGACGCCCGACTTCAAGAAGGAGCTGCACGCGATGATCGGCTGGTGGGAGCGGCAGATCGCCCGCCTGCCCGTCACGGTGCACCTGGGCCACGAGATCACGGCGGACTCCCCGGAGCTGGCCGACGCGGACGAGGTCATCCTGGCCACGGGCTCGCGCCCGCTCGTCCCGGCGTCCATCCCCGGCATCGACGGCCTGAACGTCGTCGGCGTCATCGACGCCCACGAGGGTGCGTCGCTGGGGCGGCGCGTCGTCGTCGCGGGCGGCGGCCTGTCGGGTGCGGACCTGGCGCTCGAGCTCGCCCAGGGCGGGCGCGACGTGACGGTCGTCGAGGCGGCCGACGAGATCGCGCGCGACCTCATCCTCATCAACCGCATCACGCTGCTGCGCGACCTGGCCACCGCGGGCGTCCGGCTGCTCACCGGCCACACGGTCGTCGCGGTCGACGCCGACGGCGTGCGGCTGCGCACCACCGACGGCACCGACGTGTGGGTGCCGGCCGACACGGTGGTCACCGCGTTCGGGGTGCTGCCGGAGACGACGCTGGCCGAGCAGCTCACCGCCGCCGGGCGCACCGTGCGGACCGTCGGCGACTGCGTGACGCCCGCCAAGGTGGGTGAGGCGATCAACGCCGGCTACCTCGCCGGCGCGGAGGTCTGACCCGTCCGGTCCTGACGCGAGCCGCCCGTCGTCCGCCCGTGAGGGTGGGCGGCGGGCGGCTCCGTCGTCACCGGTGGCGGGCCGTGGGCACCCGGGTCAGGGTGGTGCCATGAGCGAGGAGACCGTCCACCCCGCGTCCCAGCGCCCCGAGACGCAGGACCCGGAGAACCAGCCGCTGCCCGGCGCCACCGGACCGGACACCCAGCCGGAGATCGGCGACACGCAGGACACCGGCACGCGCCGGCTGTACCCGTCGGACCCGACGGGTGACGACCCGACGCCCTGAGGTCCGCGGGCTGGATCGACCTCTCTCGTGTGAGAGGCAGGCCGGGGCGACGACCCGACGCCCTGAGGCCGCCGCGGGCACCGCGAGGAGATCGGTCATCGTCGATCTGCGTCGAGGTCGTCGAGGATCTCCTGCGCGTCGACCGGCGGGTACCCGGCCACGGGCCCTCGGGTGGGCCCGTCGACCGGGTCCCGCACGATCGGGCACGTCATGCAGTGCCCGCCGCCGCGTCCACGTCCGAGCTCGGCGCCGACGATCGTGACGACCTCGATGCCCGCCTCCTCCAGCAGCGCGTTGGTCAGGGTGTTGCGGTCGTAGGTGAACACCACGCCGGGTTCGAGGGCGAGGGCGTTGTTGCCCGAGTCCCACTGCTGCCGCTCGGACTCGTACTGGTCGCCCCCGGTGTCGAGGGTCCGCAGCGAGTCGAGGCCCATCGCACGCGCCACGACGTCGGTGAACGGCGTCGTGCCCTCGTCGACGACGTCGAAGCCCGGGCGCGTGTCCGACGGCAGCAGCGTGAACGTGTGCACCGCGTCCATGATCGTCGGGTAGAGCGTGACGACGTCGCGGTCGACGAACGTGAACACGGTGTCCAGGTGCATGGCGGCGCGCAGCTTCGGCATGCCGGCCACCACCACGCGGGAGGCCGCACCCTGCGCGAACAGCGCGGCGGCGACCTGCGTGATCGCCTGGCGTGAGGTCCGCTCGCTCATGCCCATGAGGACGACCCCGTCGCCGACGGGCATGATGTCGCCGCCCTCGAACGTCGCCTGCCCCCAGTCCCGGCCCGGGTCGCCCCACCACACGGTCGAACCCACGTAGTCCGGGTGGTGCAGGTAGATCGCCTGGTAGATGAGCGTCTCGTCGCGCCGCGCGGAGAAGTACAGCGGGTTCAGCGTGAGCCCGCCGTACAGCCAGCACGTGGTGTCACGCGTGTAGAGGGTGTTGGGCAGCGGGGGCATGAGGTACTCGCGGGCGCCGGTCGACTCCCGCGCCAGCCCGATGGCCGGCGGGCGGAAGTCCGCGGGCAGGTCGATCGTCGACAGGCCGCCGATCAACAGCTCTGCGAGCCGCGTGGCCGACAGGGACTCCAGGTACGCGCGCGTGGCGTCGACGAGCCCCAGCCCGACGCGGTCGGGCACGATCTTGCGGTCCAGCAGCAAGTCGCGTGCACCCGGCACCTGCAGCGTCTGTGCGAGGACGTCGTGCAGCTCGACCACCTCGACGCCGCGCGACGTCATCTTCTCGACGAAGTCCGCGTGGTCCCGCTGGGCGTTCTCCACCCACAGGACGTCGTCGAACAGGAGCTCGTCGCTGTTGGTGGGGGTCAGCCGGCGGTGCGCGAG
>JAEWEJ010000318.1 GCA_023389455.1 Actinomycetes bacterium
GATGAAGGCGCGCGAGTCCAGGCCGTTGGCCGCGACGACGGCGGCCACGGTGGTCCCGTGGCGTGCGGCCACGGCCGAGACGGTGTCCCCGGACTGCACGGTGTACGTGGACCCCGTCGCGGCAGGCGCGGCGGGCGTCGTCGTGGGGGCGGTGTCCGCGACGCGCAGCACCTGTCCCACGCGGACCCGCGACGGGTCGGCCAGCGCGTTGTCCGCGGCCAGGCGCGCGACCGTCGTCCCGGTGCGCTTGGCGATGGACGTCAGGGTGTCGCCGTCGCGCACCGTGTAGTCGGCTGCGTGCCCGGTGGTACCGGTGGCGGCGAGCGCGACGGTCGCGAGCGCGAGCGTGGCGCCCGTCCCGGTCGCGGCGCGCGCGACGGTGCGCGGACGCGGAGAGAGTGCGGACATGGCCCCCCCAGGCGGTGGTCAGGCAGTGGCGATCGGGTCGGTCGTGCGTCGCACGTGACACGTGGTGCTGATGTGACAGGTGTGACGTAATTCGACGCTAGACGAGAATGTGCAGGACGGAAACCCCTGACGGGCGTTGCAGGGCCCTCGGCGTCGGACCCGTAGGCTGACCGGGTGACTTCGACCTCGGATCTGGACCAGCTGGTCGGCACGTGGCTCACCGTGCCCGACGTCGCGGAGAGGCTCGGGCTCGACCCGGGCAAGGTGCGCCGACTGCTGCAGGAGCGCAAGCTCGTCGGCGTGCGCCGGGGAGCGCCGCCGGTGATGAGCATCCCCGCCGACTTCCTCGTCCCCGGGCACCTCGCCAACCCGGCGGCCCCCGACGTCCCCTCGGAGGACCGGCCCTGGACCCTCCTGTCGTCGCTGCAGGGCACGCTGACCGTGCTCGGCGACGACGGCTTCTCCGACGAGGACACGATCGCGTGGCTCTTCGAGGTGGAGCCGTCGCTGGGCGTGTCGCCGATCACGGCGCTGCGCGCCGGCCGCAAGACCGAGGTGCGCCGGGTCGCTCAGGCGATGCTCTGAGGTCGTGACGAGACGGGGCCCGCCCGGTCCGGGCGGGCCCGTTCAGTCCGAGCGCCCCGTGCGGGCGACGTGCGGGGTGCCGGCGACGGTCAGGCGGTGCGGTCGACGGCCGCGTGCGCGAGCGCGACGAGCGAGCTGTGCGCGGGCTCCGGCCACCGGCGCTCCTCGATCTGCGCGAAGGTCTGCTCCCGCAGGTCGGCGATCAGCTGCTCGACCTCGGCCACCGCCCCCGTGCGCACGAGCAGCGCCGTCAGCTCGGCCACGCCGTCGGCGTCGAGCCCGGGGTCGCCGACCCGCCGGGTCAGCGTCTCGACCGCCTCCACGTCGCCCGTCGCCGTCGCGCGGGCCAGGGCACGCGCCACGAGCACCGTGCGCTTGCCCTCACGCAGGTCGTCGCCCGTCGGCTTGCCCGTCGTCGAGGGGTCGCCGAGGACCCCGAGCAGGTCGTCCCGCAGCTGGAAGGCCTCGCCGAGAGGCAGCCCGACGGCACGGCACCCGGCCAGCGCCTCCTCGTCGGCACCGGCCAGCGCGGCACCCAGGGCGATCGGGTGCTCCACGCTGTAGCGCGCGGCCTTGGTCCGCACGACGTCCCGGGCGCGGCGCTCGTCGTCCGCGGGGTCGCCCCACGGCATGGTCTGCGCCTCGAGGTCGAGGTACTGGCCGATGGTCACCTCGGTGCGCATGTGGTCGAACACCGCGCGCGCGGACCGTGACACCTCCGCCGGCAGCGGGGCCAGGGCGTGGGCCATCTCCTCGTCGCTCGCGACCAGCGCGAGGTCGCCCAGCAGGATCGCGACGCCGTCGCCGAAACGCCGCGACGCGCCCCGCCTCCCGGCGTCCCGGTGCTCGTCCGCGAACACGCGGTGCGCCGTCGGCATGCCTCGCCGCGTGCTCGAGTCGTCCATCACGTCGTCGTGGAACAGCGCCGCTGCCTGGAAGAGCTCGAGCGCGGCGCCGGCACGCAGCACGGACTGCTCGCGGTCGTCGCCCGGGACGCCGCCGTGCGCGCGCCAGGACCAGTAGCAGAATGCCGCGCGCAGGCGCTTGCCGCCGGCGAGCATGCGCTCGACCGCGTCGGCCAGGGGTACGGCTTCAGGGCTGATCGCCACGACGGTGTCGCGCAGCTTCGCCACGTGGTGGGCGAGGGCGGCGTCGACGCCCGCCCGGAGGTTCTCTCGTCCTGCCAGAGCAGCGTTCGCGGTGGGCACCTGCCCACCCTAGGGTGCGCCGACCGCGACCGTCCCGCCGAGCGTCATCGTCCGCACCTCGGCCCGGTCCAGCACGGCGACGACGAGCAGCTCGGTGCCGTCCGAGCGGGCGAAGCTCGTCTGTGCGGCGAGCCCGGCCTCCGGTGCCGGTGGCGCGGCCTCGGCGAACCCTGCGGCGAGCAGCGGACCCCGGACCGCCTCCAGCAGGCCGGCCGTGTCCTGCGGCGTGCGGACGTTCAGGCTGATGCGCAGCCGGCCGTCGGCCGCGGGCTCCGCGGAGGAGACGAGGACCTCCGCGCCGGGGGGAACGGGCAGCAGGTCCGCCGGGAAGCCGGGGGCCAGCTCACCCACGGCGGTGTCCTCGGCGATCTCGTCGGCGAGCAGCGTCTCGGCCGGTTCCTCCGCCGTCGTCGGTGCGGGGCTCGGTACAGCACTCGTGGACGGTGCGGCCTCGGGTGCGCAGCCCGCCACGACGCACCCGGCCAGCAGGGCGGCGGCGGGCAGGAAAGCGATCGGCGTGCGCGGCACGGCGTCAGCGTAGCTCCGTCCCGAGGCGCGCCGGGTGCTGCGCGGGCGCACCGGGCGCCGAGCCGACCCCAGCCTGCGTGGGGGCGCCCGGCACCCCCAGCAGCGCGGTGCCCGGCCGCGCGGCGGACGTCCGGGCGCTTCGCTGTGCGGCATGGAACCTCTCGTCCTGCGCCTGGGGGAGCCGCGCGAGCTCCTCGCCCTCGTCCCGCACCTGCTGGGCTTCGAGCCACGCGACAGCGCGGTCGCGGTCGGGCTGCGCGGTCCACGCGGTCGCGTCGGTCTCGTGGCCCGGGTCGATCTCGCGGACGTCGGCGACCCCGTGCACGGACCGCAGGTCGCCCGGTCGCTCGCCACCCACCTGGACCGGGACGGGGCGAGGCGGGCGTTCCTCGTGCTCTACGCCGACGCGGGCCTCCCCGACCGGGACCGTGTCGTGCACGACGCCGTCGCGCACGTCGCCGAGGCGTTCGACGTGCCCTTCGGTGGTGTGGAGGTGCTCGTCGTCGGCGACGGCCGCTACCGGTGCCTCGAGTGCGGGCCTGCCTGCTGCCCGCCGGAGGGGCGCCCGCTGACCGACCTGCAGTCCACGCGTGCGGGCGCCGAGATGGTGATGGCGGGGTCGGTGGTGGCGGGCGACCGGGACGAGCTCGGTCGGGTCCGCCCGGCGTCGGCCGACGCACGCCGCGCGGTCGCTCGGGTGCGCCGACGGCGCACGGAGTCCCGTGCGCGCGCGCTCGAGCACGGCCCCGCGGCGGTCGCGCGCTGGCGCAC
>JAEWEJ010000340.1 GCA_023389455.1 Actinomycetes bacterium
CTCCAGCGCCTGCAGCCGCGGCAGCTCGGCGGCGAACCGCTCGAGCTCGCGCTCGTCGCCCGCGTACACCCCCTCCTGCCGCGGCCAGTGCACGACGACGTCGCCGAACCCGAGGGCCGCGGCACGCTCGACCCCCTCGACCGCGAGCTCCGCGGAGGCCAGCGAGAAGCGCGGCGCACCGTCGAGGCTGAGCCACCGGCCGACGGGCCGGCCGTCGGCGACGCGGTCGAACGCGTCGACCGTGCCCGCGAGCCCCTCCCACCAGGCCTCCTGCGCAGCGGCCTCGTCGACACCCTCCCCGACGCCGGTGCCCGGCCCGTAGGTCGCCCACCCCTGCCCGTACCGCGCGGCGAGCCCCATCCCCCGCGGTCCGTTGGCGGCGACGACGAACGGCGTGCGGGGCCGCGCGATCGTGCCGGGCACCATGCGCGCGGCGTGGGCCTCGTAGAACTCACCGACGTGGTCGGTCACCGGCTGCGTGAGCAGGCCGTCGAGCAGCTCGAGGAACTCCGCGAAGCGACGGGTGCGCTCGCCCCGCGTGGGTGCGGCACCGAGGACGCCGGCGTCCCAGCCCTCGCCCCCGGCGCCGACCCCGAGGACGAAGCGCCCGCCGGAGACGTCGTCGAGCCCCATGACGTCCTTGGCGAACGGGACGGGATGACGGAAGTTCGGGGACGCGACCCAGGTACCCAGCCCGATGCGCTCGGTGACGGCGGCAGCGGCGGCGAGCAGCGGGACCGTGGCGAACCACGGCTCGTCGGCCAGCTCGCGCCACGCGAGGTGGTCGTACGTCCACGCGTGGTCGAACCCCAGCTCCTCCGCGCGGCGCCAGCGCGCCCGGGCCTGGGCCCACCGTTCCTGCGGGAGCAGCACCACACCGACTCGCACCATGCGCCCACGGTACCGGCGGGGCCGAACGCTGTGACTGTGACAGGGTCTGGATTCTTACCGGAGTCGGAGGCTACCGTGACTGTCACGGTCACCACCGACA
Source organism: Actinomycetes bacterium (assembly GCA_023389455.1). GTDB lineage: Bacteria > Actinomycetota > Actinomycetes > Actinomycetales > Cellulomonadaceae > Cellulomonas. The sequence continues at coordinate 992 of JAEWEJ010000340.1, forward strand.
GGAGAGGCCCACCATGTCCAGACCCGGCACCCGCACCCGCCGCGTGGCAGCCGTCGGCGCCACCGCGCTGACCCTGCTGCTCGCACCGCTCGCCCCCGGCGCCACCGCCGCACCCGCCACGGCCACGGCCGCCGCCTCCGCCGTCCCCGACGGCATGCTGGACGCCCTCGAGCGCGACCTCGGGGTGCCACGCGCGCAGGCCGCCGAGCGCCTGGCCTTCCAGGCCGACGCGGCGACGAAGGTCCGCACCCTCACGCAGGCGCTCGGCTCGTCGTACGCGGGCTCCTGGGTCGACCCGGCGGCCGGCACCCTGCACGTCGCCACCACCGCCCCGGCGAAGGTCCGCGGCCCCATGGCGCAGGGCGTGACGACCGTCCCCGTGGCACGGACGCTGGCCGACCTCGAGGCGCTGGGGGCGTCGCTGGACGCCGCCGGGCTGCCCGCCGACGTCGCCACCTGGTACGTCGACGTGCCGTCCAACCGGGTCGTCGTGGAGGCGCTGGGCGACCCGGCGGCGGTGGCAGGCCTCGTCGCCGCGGCGGGCGTCCCCGCGGACGCCGTCACGGTGACCACGACCGGCGAGGCCCCCCGCACGTTCATCGACGTCATCGGCGGCAACGCGTACTACATCAACGGCAGCACCCGGTGCTCGGTCGGCTTCGCGGTCCAGGGCGGGTTCGTCACCGCGGGCCACTGCGGCCGCACCGGGTCGACCACCACCTCGCCCAGCGGCACGTTCCGCGGCTCGTCCTTCCCCGGCAACGACTACGCCTGGGTGCAGGTCGCGTCGGGCAACACCCCCCGGGGGCTGGTCAACAGCTACTCCGGCAGCACCGTGCGCGTGACCGGCTCGCAGCAGGCGTCCGTCGGTGCGTACGTCTGCCGCTCCGGCAGCACCACGGGCTGGCGCTGCGGCACGGTCCAGGCCTACAACTCGACGGTCCGCTACGCCGAGGGCTCGGTCAGCGGGCTCATCCGCACCACGGTCTGCGCGGAGCCCGGCGACTCCGGGGGCTCCCTGGTGGCCGGGACCCAGGCGCAGGGCGTGACGTCCGGGGGCAGCGGGAACTGCCGCACCGGTGGCACGACGTACTTCCAGCCGGTCAACGAGATCCTGCAGGCCTACGGGCTGCGGCTCGTCACGAGCTAGCCCGGCGTCCGGCGGCGGGTGGCGCGGGCTCCGCGCCGCCCGCCGTCGGCACGTCAGGGGTGCAGACCCGCCTCGGCGGCGTGCGACGCGGGCTCGAGCTGGAACGTGCAGTGGTCGACGTCGAAGTGCCCGGACAGGCAGGTCCGCAGCTGGCCGAGGACCCGCGAGGTCCCGGCCCGGTCGAGCTCGTCGTCCGCGACCACGACGTGCGCGGACAGCACCGGGACGCCCGACGTGATGGTCCACGCGTGCAGGTCGTGGACCCCCACGACACCGGGCACGCGCCCCATGTGCGCGCGCACGACGTCGAGGTCGACCCCCGGCGGGGTGCCCTCCAGGAGGACCGCGACGACGTCGCGCAGCAGCATCACGGCACGCGGCAGGATCATCACCGCGATGACGACCGACGCGATGCCGTCCGCCCGGGCGTACCCGGCGGCCATCACGACGAGCGCGGCCACGACGACCGCGACGGAGCCGAGCGCGTCGCCCAGCACCTCGAGGTACGCGCCCCGCACGTTGAGCGACTCGTGGCTCCCGCGGCGCAGGAGCACCAGACCGACCGCGTTGGCGCTCAGGCCGAGCAGCGCCACACCCAGCATGAGGCCGGGCTCCAGCTCCTCCGGGCGCAGGATCCGCCGCACCCCGCCGATGAGCACGAGGACCCCGACGACGGCCACCACGAGCCCGTTGACGAGCGCCGCGAGGACCTCCGCACGCTGCCACCCGAACGTCCGGAGCGACGTCGCCGGCCGCGCGGCCAGGACGCTCGCCCCGAGCGCGACGGCCAGCCCCGCGGCGTCGGTGAGCATGTGGCCGGCGTCCGCGACGAGCGCGAACGACCCCGAGAGGACGCCCCCGACGACCTCGACGGTCATCACCGTGAGGGTCAGCGCGAGCACGGCCGCGAGCCGCCCGCGGTGCGCGGCCGTCGCCGTGCCGTGCGTGCCGTGCGCGTGCCCGTGGCTCACGCCGGCACCTGCGTGACGGCGCCGTGACGCCGGGCGACCAGCCGCTCGGTGGCGCTCAGCACCTCGTCGAGCTCGGCGTCGGCGAGCGCGTAGCGCGTCGCGCGACCCTCGGGGGTCGCGGTGACCAGGCCGGCCTCACGGAGCACGGCGAGGTGCGCGGAGACCGTCGACTGCGCGAGCCCGAGGGGCGCCGTGAGGTCGACGACGCGGCAGGGCCCTGCGGCGAGCAGGTGGACCAGCGACAGACGGGTGGGGTCCGCCAGGGCACGGAGCACCGTGACGACCTCCCCGTGGGCGTGGCCAGACCCGCTCCCGGAGCGCGGAGCAGTGCTACGTCTCATCGCCATACGACGATGTTATCCACCGGAGCCGATCTGTCTAACCCCACCCGAGCGCGTGCAGGCGGTCGTCGTCGATGCCGAAGTGGTGCGCGATCTCGTGGACGACCGTGATCGCCACCTCCTCGACGACCTCCTCACGGTCCTCGCAGATCGCGAGGGTGGGCAGCCGGTAGACGAAGATCCGGTCCGGCAGCGAGCCCGCGGCCCAGAACTCGCCCCGCTCGGTCAGCGGGACCCCTTCGTACAGCCCCAGCAGGTCGGGCTCGTCGGCCGGCGCCTCGTCCTCGACGAGCACGACGACGTTGTCCATCATCGCCGCCAGCTCCTCGGGGATCTCGTCCAGCGCGTCCCGCACCGCGTCCTCGAAGTCCTCACGCGTCATCTCGACCACGGGGCCATCCTGCCCCGCGCGACCCCTGCGTGACGCGTGGGCGGGACCCCGGGCCGCGCCACCGGCCGTCAGACCGCCGGCCAGCACCCCGACGAACCGTGCTGACCTGCGACGACGCCTTCACTTTGGAGTTCCGGCCACCACCCCGTATGCTCATCACCGGTCTTCCGACGCCTCGACGTCAGGGGCGGACAACCCGCCCCCATCGTCTAGCGGCCTAGGACCCCGCCCTTTCACGGCGGTAGCACGGGTTCGAATCCCGTTGGGGGTACGAGCAGTTCAGCAGTATGGCTTAGGGTGGCTCAGGTCACCACGAGGCCCCGTAGCGCAGTTGGTTAGCGCGCCGCCCTGTCACGGCGGAGGTCGCGGGTTCAAGTCCCGTCGGGGTCGCTGCGAGGGCCGACCGAGAGGTCGGCTTCCTCGTTGCGAGGCTCTGTAGCTCAGTTGGTAGAGCGTTCGACTGAAAATCGAAAGGTCACCGGATCGACGCCGGTCGGAGCCACACCAGACGGCCCCGCGGGACGCCCGCCGGGGCCGTCGCCATGTCCGGACCCGCCACAGCGCCGCTCCGACACCCTCGCCCTCTCCCCGGCCTGGCCCGGCGCCGGGCACCCGCCGGCCCGGCCCCGACGGCTCCCAGCGACGGCGACCCTGCGCACGTCCGCGGCACTCGCGGACCACGTCCTCGTCATGGCTGCACCATGCCCGCACCATGCCCGCACCATGGCAGGTCAACCCCTGGTCACGCGCCTGCGGGCACCCACCGGCGGGCCTGAGCGAGTCGGGCCCATCGTCCCTCACGACGCCCGTGCCTGCGCTCCTACGGTGGAGTCACAGCACCCGCCGACCGAGGACACCCCGTGACCACGACGACCGACCGACCCCGCCCCCGCATCCTCGACCGACTGACCGACCCCCTCGCCGAGCGCGCGCGGGACCGGATCGAGCGGGCGGAGGACAAGGTGCGGGCCGCGGTCCAGCACGAGCTCGACGCCGTCGGCCGCAGCGTCCTCACGCGGGCGGTGCGCATCCGCCCGTCCGCCATCGCCTTCGCGGCCGCCGCCATCCTGACGACGATCGCCGTCGCGCTGTTCGCCCTGGGCGCCGTGGTCGGCCTGGCGCAGGCCGTCCCGCTGTGGCTCGCCGCGCTGCTCGTCGGCGCCGCCCTGGTCGCGCTGGCGGCCGCCCTCGCCGCCTGGGGTCGCGCCCTGCTCCCCAGCGGCAACACCGTCATCCCCGTGCCGTCGAGCACCCACCCGGCGGAGGAGCACGTCCACCCCTGGGTCGACTGACACCGACCCCACGCCGCGTCGCACTCGCGCGCACGCCCGCGGACCACCAGACTGAAGCCCTCCGGCAGCAACCGTCCCTGCAGGTGAGGAAGGTCGTCGAATGGTCACGCAATCCGGTTGGGCGAGCGACGCCCGTCCCGACGCACCCGAGGACCCGAGGTCGCTCGGCCGCCTCGTCAGCGACCTGAGCGAGCAGGCCACCCGCCTCGTCCGCGCCGAGATCGGCCTCGCCAAGGCCGAGGTCACCACCAAGGCGAAGCAGGCCGGTGTGGGGGCCGGGCTCCTCGCAGGCGCCGCGGTGCTGGGCCTCTACGCGTTCGCCGGGCTCCTCACGACCGCGATCCTCGGGCTGGCCACCGCCCTCCCGGCGTGGCTCGCCGCGCTCATCGTGTCGGTGGTGCTGCTCCTCATCACCGCCGTGCTCGCGCTGATCGGCGTCAACCGCCTCAAGAAGGGCGTGCCGCCGGTCCCCGACCGCGCCATGGAGAACCTGCAGGAGGACGTGGACACGGTGAAGAAGGGGGTGCAGCGGTGAGCACCGAGGAGACGACGCCCACGCCCGAGATCGCGGGCCTCGCGGCCGAGGCCGACCTCGCACGGGCGGAGCTGGCCCGGACGATCGACGCGCTCGCCGACCGGGTCGACCCCCGGCGCCAGGCCGAGCGCGCCAAGGAGAAGGGCCGGCGCCTCATCTTCGACGCGACCGACCCGGCCGCACTCCCCGAGGACCGCGCCCGCGCGCGCAAGATCGCCGCGGCCGCCGGCGTCGTGGTCGCCCTCGTCGTCGTCGGGATCGTGCGCCGCATCACCCGCTGAGCACAGGCACCGGATCCTCCGTGCCCTCGCCCGCCGGGCCCTGCCCGGCGGGACAGCGTCCCGCGCGGAGCAGGTGATGCCGGGCAGCGTCACGCGGGCGGCCTCGCGCCCCACCTGGCGAGGCGGGCCACCCGCAGGACCCCGGGGCGATCGCCCGTGCCGCGGGGCCCCAGGTCTCGTTGCGGCCACAGCACGACGGCCGCGGCCGTCCCGCCCGGAGCTCGTCCAGGTGGGGCGGCCGCGCCCGTCCTGCGTCCGCCTGCCCCCGGCAGTGCCGGGGTTCGCCGGCCGAGCGGGACGCCGTCGCTTCGCACACTCCCCCGCGGTGCGCGTGACGCGTCGACGACCGACCGGGCGACGTCAGGTCAGGACTGCGGCGTCGTCCTGGGCTGCGGGACCCCGTTCAGCAGGTCGCGCACCTCCGACTCCCGGTAGCGGCGGTGACCGCCCAGGGTGCGGATCGAGGACAGCTTGCCGGACTTGGCCCAGCGCGTGACCGTCTTCGGGTCGACGCGGAAGAGCGTCGCGACCTCGGACGGCGTGAGGAGGGCCTCCGCCTCGGACGAGTGTGTGGTGGACACTGCATACCTCCCATGTGGTGACCGCCCTGCGAGGACCCGCCTGGTTCACGGGCGCCGCGAGGAGCGTGCGTCTCGGTACTGAATCTGGCACATCGGGCACTCCGGGACACGTCAGCGACGCGCAGTCAGCCACCGGCACGGTGCTCAGGACGCTGCAGCCGCCGGACCACGTCCCTGGGGTGCCGTCGACAGCACCACCCTAAACCCGCCGGAAACCGGACACATCTCCGTAGGTCGCCCGAATGCCGTCCCACCTTCGTGTGACGTCCGCCTCGTCCGTCCGCGCGTACGCTTCCGAGGTCTGCGCCCGGCTGCGCCGGGCGTGGTGCCTGGTCGGACGGCCATGACAGGGCGCGGACGCCGCTCAGGGAGCCGCAGACAGGGCTGCGCAGGCGCAGCGCGGAGCATGATCCTCGTCACAGTGCGCTGCCCGGTGCGCAGGACGCACCGTCTCGGTACGTGGACCGGGCCGTCCTCCTCCGGTGCGCACCAGTCATTTCGACCGCGTCGGTTGTCATCCGCACCCTGCACCGGCGTCGACGTGTCCCAACCCACCCGGCGCAGGTGGTCGGAATGGATCGCGACCCTGTACCGTTGCCACACGAAGAGACTCAACAGCACCCGGGGCCGCACGTGTGAGCACGGAGCCGCCCCGCTTCCACGTTAGAGGGGGTCGATGCCATGGGGCGCGGCCGTCAGAAGGCAAAGCAGACGAAGGTGGCGCGGGAGCTGAAGTACTTCAGCCCTGACACCAACTACAGAGCTCTCGAGCAGGAGCTCACGTCGCGCAGCCGTAACGATGTCGTCACGGACAGCCGCCGCAGTGCGGTCAGCACGGACGACGACGACCCCGCAGGGTGGGACCGCTGGCCTCGGGACGACGAGTTCTGAGGGTCTGCGCATCCACCTGATGCCGTGGGCGGCGTGACCGGGACCGAGGTCACGACGCCCACGGCCGGTCGGCCCCTCACGACGGCCGGCCCGCAGCAGGTCCGGCCCTGACTCCTCGTCCCCGACCCACACGGTCTCGACCACAGGTCGAGCGACGAGGCTGCACGAGGCGTCCCCTGATCGGACCTCCCCACCGACGCACCGTCCGCCGCCGCGGACCCGGCATGACGCCGTCCGCGTGACCTCCCCGCGGGGCGAACCCCGGCGTGACGCCCGCACCACTCACGCCGTGCGGGCGCCCCACCGGCAGGCGCGCGTCAGACCGTCCGGTACGTGCCGTGCAGCCGGACCGCGCCACCCTGGACACCCTTGGTCCCGGCCACGACCCCGGGGGCCGTGGCGTCGTCCTCGCGGGCGTCGCGCACGGTGCCGAGCACCCAGGCCGGCATCCCGCGGTCGCGCGCGGCGAGCTGGACGGCGTCGGCGACGTCGGGGCTCACGACCGCGACCATGCCGACGCCCAGGTTGAGCGTGTTCTCCAGGTCGCGCCACGGCACGGAGCCGAGCTGCTGCACCAGGGTGAAGACGGGCGGGAGCACCCACGACGTCCGGTCGACGTCCGCGACCAGGCCGGCAGGCAGCACGCGCGCGACGTTCGCCGCGAGCCCGCCGCCGGTGACGTGGCTGAACACGTGGACCCGCTCGGCGCCGAACTGCGCGACGAGCGCCAGGCAGTCGGCGGCGTACACGCGCGTCGGCTCCAGGAGCTCCTCGCCCAGCGTGCGCCCCAGGTCCTCGACCTGCCGGTCCAGGCCCCACCCCGCGACCTGCACGACCCGGCGCACCAGGGAGTACCCGTTGGAGTGCAGCCCCGAGGAGCCGAGGGCGATCAGCACGTCGCCCGCCCGGACCCGCTCGGGGCCGAGCAGCTCGTCCGCCTCGACCACACCGGTCGCGGCACCCGCGACGTCGTACTCGTCCGGGGCCAGCAGCCCGGGGTGCTCGGCCGTCTCGCCGCCCACCAGGGCGGTGCCCGCGACGGAGCACGCGGCGGCGATCCCGCGCACGACGTCCGCGATGCGCTCGGGGACGACCCGCCCGCACGCGATGTAGTCGGTCATGAACAGCGGTGTGGCGCCCACGACGACGATGTCGTCGACGACCATGCCGACGAGGTCGAAGCCGATCGTGTCGTGCACGTCCATCGCCTGGGCGATCGCGACCTTCGTACCGACGCCGTCGGTGGACGTGGCCAGCAGCGGCCTGCGGTAGCGGGTGAGCGCGGCCGCGTCGTAGAGGCCCGCGAAGCCGCCGACGCCCCCGAGCACCTGCGGACCGTGCGTCGCGCGCACGGCGTCCTTCATGAGCTCGACGGCCTTGTCGCCGGCCTCGGTGTCGACGCCGGCCGAGGCGTACGTGACCGGCTGCGGGGCGCTCACGGGCGCTCCAGCGCGGACGCGCCACCGGTCGCCGGGACGATGGAGAGCAGCCCGTCCTCGGGCTGCCCCAGGGGCAGCTGGTTCTGCTCGAGCAGGTGCTTGCCGAGCCGCTCGGACGGCGGCAGCTCGATCGGGTACCGGCCGCTGAAGCAGGCGGTGCAGAGCTGCGACGCAGGCTGCTCGGTGGCGGTGATCATGCCCTCCTCGGACAGGTAGCCCAGCGAGTCGGCGCCCAGCGACCGGGCGATCTCCTGCACCCCCAGGCCGTTGGCGATGAGCTCGGCGCGCGAGGCGAAGTCGATGCCGTAGAAGCACGGCCACTTCACGGGGGGCGCGGTGATCCGGATGTGGACCTCGGCCGCCCCGGCCTCCCGCAGCATCCGGACGAGGGCGCGCTGGGTGTTGCCGCGCACGATCGTGTCGTCCACGACCACCAGCCGCTTGCCGCGGATGACGTCCTTGAGCGGGTTGAGCTTGAGCCGGATCCCGAGCTGCCGCAGGGTCTGCGACGGCTGGATGAACGTGCGCCCGACGTACGCGTTCTTCGTCAGGCCCTGGCCGAACGGGATGCCGGACTTGGCGGCGTACCCCACGGCCGCCGGCGTCCCGGACTCCGGCACGGGGATGACGAGGTCGGCGTCCGCCGGGTGCTCCACGGCGAGCCTGCGGCCCATCGCGACGCGCGCGGCGTGCACGGACCGGCCGTTGATCGTCGTGTCCGGCCGCGCCAGGTAGACGTACTCGAAGACGCACCCGGCACGGTCGATGGGCGCGAACCGCGTCGAGCGCAGCCCGTCGGCGTCGATCGCGATGAACTCCCCGGGCTCGACCTCGCGCACGTACGACGCGCCGACGATGTCGAGCGCGGAGGTCTCGGAGGCGACGACCCAGCCGCGCTCGAGGCGTCCGAGCACGAGCGGCCGCACGCCCTGCGGGTCCCGTGCCGCGTACAGCGTGCGCTCGTCCATGAACACGAGGCAGAACGCACCGCGCAGGCGCGGCAGGACCTCGATCGCCGTCGCCTCGAGCGTGTGGTCGGGGTCGCCCGCGAGCAGCGCGGTGATCAGCGCGGTGTCGGTCGTGTTGCCCCGGGCCAGCTCGCCGCGGCGCTGGCTGCCGTACCGCTCGGCGACGAGGTCGACCAGCTCGGCCGAGTTGGTGAGGTTGCCGTTGTGGCCCAGCGCGACGGTGCCCGCCGCGGTCGCGCCCAGCGTGGGCTGCGCGTTCTCCCACGTCGACCCGCCGGTCGTGGAGTAGCGCGTGTGGCCGATGGCGATGTGCCCCTGCAGCGCGTTGAGCGCGGTCTCGTCGAAGACCTGGGAGACCAGCCCCATGTCCTTGTAGACGAGCAGCTGCTGGCCGTTGGACGTCGCGATGCCCGCCGACTCCTGGCCGCGGTGCTGCAACGCGTAGAGGCCGAAGTAGGTGAGCTTCGCCACCTCTTCGCCGGGGGCCCAGACGCCGAAGACACCGCAGGCATCCTGCGGGCCTTTCTCGCCGGGTAGAAGGTCGTGGTTGAGACGTCCGTCTGCGCGGGTGGCCACGGGACCATGGTGGCACACGCCGTCGAGCGCGGGGCGGGGCGTCCACGGGTCGTCGCGACCCGCACGGCGGGTCAGTCGCGCGGGGCGGGTCGACGGCGCCGCGTGCTGCGGCGGTCCGCCGCCAGGGCGACGACCCCGCCGGCCAGCGCGCCGACGAACCCGAGGCTGAGCGCGAGGAGCCAGCGCACGCCGTTCTCACCGCCGAGGAACGGCAGCACGCCGCCGTCCGACGCCACCGTGCTGCCGTCCGACGTCACCGCGGCCAGGACCACGCCGACGACCATCCCCACCAGGGCGCCGGCCACCATGAACGCCGGGTAGCGGGGCGCCCTGCGCACC
>JAEWEJ010000372.1 GCA_023389455.1 Actinomycetes bacterium
CTGCCCGCGCCGGTGGCGGGCACGGACGCCCACCGGGCCGCGGAGCACCCGTGCGGGGGTGACGCCCGTCGATATGCCGGATGCGCCCGGAGACCTCACCCGGGACCGAGGTCCGCCGATCGTGTCGGGGGCGCGTCGCCCTGTCAGCCCAGCGCCCACGCACCGCCGCGCCGGAAGGCCGGCGTCGCCAGCGCCAGCACCGCGAGCGCGACGACGGCCGCGCCGAGCATCACGCCGGCCATCGCGACGGCACCGCCGCCCAGCACGCCGGACAGGTTGGCGACCACGCCGCCGGTGCCCGCCTGCAGCGACCCGATGAACGCGGCGGCCGTCCCCGCCATCGTGCCGTGCCGCCCGAGCGCGATCGCCGTCGCGTTCGGCGGGGCGAAGTTCACCAGCGCGAGCACCAGCCACAGCACGACGACCATCGACCACATCCCCCCGACGCCGGTCAGGGCGACCACCAGCAGCAGCGCCGTGAGCACCACGGTGAGCACGACCGCGACCCGCAGGATGCGGATCGGCGCGACCCGCCGCACGAGCGTCGCGTTGACCTGCGCCCCCAGCACCAGGCCGACGCCGTTGGCCGCGAAGAGCAGCGCGAACTCCTGCTCGGACAGCCCGTAGCCGACCCGCAGGACGAACGGGGACGCCACGACGTAGGTCATGAGCACCGCCATGGTCAGACCCGGCAGCACGGCGAGGGCCACGAAGTGCCGGTCCCGCAGCAGGTGCCGGTACCCGGCCAGCGCCGTGCGCACACCGCTGGGCCTGCGCCGCTCGGCCGGCAGCGTCTCGGGCATCCGCAGGGCCACGACCACCCAGAGCCCGACACCCAGCAGCGCGAGCACGACGAACACCGCTCGCCACCCCCACTGCCCGGCGATGAGGCCGCCCAGCGACGGCGCGAACAGCGGCGCGACGCCGATCACGAGCATCAGGCGGGACATCAGGCGCGACGCGTCCGAGCCGACGAAGCGGTCCCGGATGAGGGCCATCGCGACGACCGTCGCCGAGGCGTTGAAGAACCCCTGGGCGACACGCAGCGCGACGAGCGGCACGATCGAGGGCGCGACGGCGCACAGCAGCGACACGACGACGTGCAGCGCGACACCCACGAGCACGGGCGCGCGCCGTCCGAACCGGTCGGACAGCGGCCCGATGACGAGCTGGCCGACGGCACCGCCGATGAGCATCCCCGTCATCGTCAGCTGGACGGCGGCGGCGGACGTGCCCAGGTCACGGGCGACGTCGGGCAGCGACGGCAGGTAGATGTCCGTGGACAGCGCCGGCAGCGCGCACATGGCGCCGAGCAGCAGGACGTGCCGGGCGTCGGGGCGGTACGCGGGCGCGTCGGCGGGCGACGCCCCGCCGGACGGGGGTGCGCCCGACGAGGTCGCGGGCTGGGCGTGCACGGCGGTACGGGAGGGTGACTGGTCCATCACCTCCCATCGTCCCACCGGCGACGCGCGAGGACGAATCGATTCGACCGTGCGGGTCACCCCACGCTGCGCCTGTCGGTGCCCGGTGGCAGGCTGACCGGCATGTGCGGGAGGTACGCGTCGTTCCGGGAGGACCAGGCGATCGCCGACGAGTTCGCCGTGGCGACCGTCGCGGACGACGTGCGGCTCCTGCCGCCGTCGTGGAACGTCGCCCCGACCGACGGGGTGCGGATGGTCGTCGAGCGCGCCGACCGGGCCACCGGCGAGATCACGCGCCAGCTGCGCGTCGCGCGCTGGGGCCTGGTGCCCTCGTGGGCCAAGGACCCGTCCATCGGCAACCGCATGATCAACGCCCGTGTCGAGACCCTGGCCGACAAGCCGGCGTTCGCCCGGCCGTTCGCGAGCCGACGGGCCCTGCTGCCCGCCGACGGGTACTACGAGTGGCAGGCCGCCCCCGAGCCGCCGGCCGGCTCGCCGCGGGGCCGACGCCCCCCGAAGCAGCCGTTCTGGATCCACCCCGCCGACGGCGACGTCGCCGCGCTCGCCGGGCTCTACGAGTTCTGGCGAGACCCGACGAAGCGGGACGACGACCCCGAGCGGTGGCTCGTCTCCGTCACGGTCGTGACGCGGCCCGCGACGGAGACGATGGCCGCGATCCACGACCGCCAGCCCCTGGTCCTGCCGCACGACGCGTGGGCCGCGTGGCTGGACCCGGCGGTCGGCGCCGACGAGGCCCGCGGGCTCCTGACGGTCGAGCCGCCCCCGCTGCGCGCGACGCCCGTGTCGACCCGCGTCAACGCGGTCGCGAACGACGGTCCCGACCTCGTCGTCCCCGAGGGGCCCGACCTGACCGTCTGACCGGCAGACCTCAGCGGGGCGCCGACTCCAGGCGGTACGGCACGACCTCGCCCACGCCGGCCAGCTCACGCGGCGGACGCGCGGTCAGGCGGAAGCGCGGGTCCCCGCCGAGCACCTGCGCCGTGTCCGCGTCCACGAGCACCGTGCTGGGCTCCGCGACGTCCGTCAGGCGCGCGGCGAGGTTCACGCTGGGCCCGAAGACGTCGCCGAACCGTGACAGCACCCGCCCCCAGACCAGGCCCACGCGCACCGGGGTGACCCCGCGCGCGCCCTCCGCCAGCCCGCCGGCCCCCCGCGCCGCCTCCACGTCCAACGACGCGCCGAACGCGTCCGCGAGGCCGAGCGCCACGGACGCGCCGACCCCCGGGGTGTCGGCGATGAACAGCACGGCGTCCCCGATGGTCTTGACGACCCGGCCGCCGGCGCCGACGACCACGTCCCGCGCGGCCGTCTCGAAGCGCTGGACGAAGTGCGACAGGTCGGTCGAGCCGAGGCCGGCGGTACGGCGCGTGAACGACACCATGTCGGCGAAGCCGACGGCCCGCGCCAGCGGCAGCAGATTGGCGTCGACCGCCACGTCCCGCAGGTGGCCGAACTCGGCGGCGTAACGGTCCGCCACCGCGGCGAGCTGACGCCGGTAGGAGTGCAGGAGCTGCTGCTCGAGCAGCGGGGCGAGGTCCCGCAGCCGGTCGAGGACGAGCAGGCGTGCGGACGTGTCGTCCAGGCCGAACCGCGTCTCCATGTCCTCGACCAGGGCCTCGACCTGCCACAGCGCGAGACGGTCCGAGGTGTGCCCCAGCGAGCGGATCACCGTGACCACCGTGCTGGGGGCCAGGCCGTGCTCCTCGACCAGCGCGTGCGCCAGGGTCAGCGCCTGCGCGTCGCGCTCGGTGAACATGACCTCGTCGTCCCCGGGGCTGGGCAGGCCCAGCGTGCGCCAGAACAGCCGTACCGTCTCGAGGTCGATGCCCGTGCGGCGCGCCAGGTCCCGCGCGCTGAGCGTCCGCGGGCCGCCGAGGAGGAGCTCGTCGAGCGCCTCCGTGGTGCCGGCCGTCGACGGGTGGCCGACCGTCACCGGGGACGCACCGCCCCCAGGGCCGTCGCTCTCCCGCCTACCACCAGGCACGCACCGAAGCCTAGTTCACGCTCCTGTGCCTCCGGCCGCACGGACGTGCACCACGTCGCCGGCCAGCACGTGCCGCTGCGCGCCGTCCGCGTCCCGCACCAGCAGCGCGCCGTCGTCGGCCAGGCCCGTCGCGGTGCCGTGCAGCACCTCGCCGCCCGGCAGCTCGACGCGCACCGGCTGCCCCACGGTCGAGCACACCGAGGCGACCTCGTCGAGGAGGCCTGCGGCCTGCGCGTCCCCGCCGTGCTCGACCCACCGCTGCGCGACCTCGTCGAGGGCGCCGACCAGCGCGACCAGGACGCTGGCGCGGTCGGCCGACCGGGCGCCGGCCAGCGCGAGCGACGTCGCCCACGGCACCGGCAGCTCGTCGGCCGCCTGGTCGACGTTGACGCCGATGCCGACCGCGACCGCCGGCACCTGCGGGACCGCCTGCGCGAGGATCCCCGCGACCTTGCGCGTGGTCCCCCAGCCGGCGAGCGGCTCGACCGCGTCCCCGAGCTCGACGAGCACGTCGTTGGGCCACTTCAGCACGGCGCGCACCCCCGCCGTGGCGCGCAGCGCCCGCACGGCGCCGAGCCCCGCCAGCAGCGGCAGCCACGCGTACGTGGCCGGCCCCGACCGCGGCCGGGCGACGAACGTGCAGCTGAGCGAGGCCCGCGGCGCGGCCACCCAGGTCCGGCCTGCCCGCCCGTGCCCGGCGGTCTGGTGCTCGGCGACCAGCAGGCTCGCGTGGGGCCACGCGTCGGGCTCGGTCAGCAGCGCCGCGACGACGTCGTCGTTCGTGGAGCCGGTCTCGGCCACGACGTCGAGGCGGGCCAGCGGTCCCGCAGGGGCCAGCAGCATGTCCCGCAGGACGGCGACCTGCAGCGGCGGTCGGTCGGTCATCGGGCCATCATGTCCCAGCACCGCCCGGTACGGGCACCCGGGGCCCGGTGTTGTCGGGTCCCCACAGGCGTCCCGCGGCAACACGGTCGACGGGGTGCAGGGTGCTGGTGGACGTCCACAACTAGCCTCGTCGGGTGACCCAGGACGCCTCCACCGCGCACAGCCGCCCGACGGACCCCGCCGCCACGCCCGCCCGCACCACCGCCGGCCTGCTCGACGACCTGCGCGCCCGGCGCGCGGCCGCCGTCGACGAGGCCGAGCAGAACGCCGCGGCGCGTCAGCACGCGCGCGGGCGCAAGACGGCCCGCGAGCGCATCGAGGCGCTGCTGGACCCCGGCTCGTTCGTCGAGCTCGACGCGTTCGTCCGGCACCGGTCGACGAACTTCGGCCTCGACCGCAAGCGGATCGCCGGTGACGGCGTCGTCGTCGGGCACGGCACCGTCGAGGGCCGCCCGGTCTGCGTGTACTCCCAGGACTTCACGGTCTTCGGCGGTTCGCTGGGCGAGGTCCACGGGCAGAAGATCGCCAAGGTCATGGACCTCGCGCTGCGCACCGGCGTGCCGCTGGTGGGGATCAGCGACGGCGGCGGCGCCCGCATCCAGGAGGGCGTCGCGGGCCTGACGCAGTTCGCCGAGATCTTCCGCCGCAACGTCGCGGCCTCGGGCGTGATCCCGCAGATCAGCCTGATCCTGGGGCCGTCGGCGGGCGGCGCGGTGTACTCCCCCGCGCTGACCGACTTCATCGTCATGGCGGACGGCACGTCGAACATGTTCATCACGGGCCCCGACGTCATCCGGGCCGTGACGGGCGAGGACGTCGGCTTCGAGGAGCTCGGCGGCGCGACGACGCACTCGACACGCTCGGGCGTCGCGCACTACATGGCCTCGGACGAGGACGACGCGATCGACTGGGTCCGCACGCTGCTGGCGTACCTGCCCACCAACAACCTCGCGGACCCGCCCGCCTACGCGCACGAGGCCGAGCTCGAGGTGACCGACGACGACCGGGTGCTCGACACCCTGGTGCCCGACTCGGACAACCAGCCGTACGACATGCACACCGTGCTGGAGACGGTGCTGGACGACGGCAGCTTCCTGGAGGTCCAGGCGCTCTACGCGCAGAACGTCGTCATCGGCTTCGGCCACGTCGAGGGCCAGCCGGTCGGCATCGTCGCCAACCAGCCGATGCACATGGCCGGGACGCTCGACATCAACGCGGCGGAGAAGGCCGCGCGCTTCGTGCGGACCTGCGACGCGTTCGGGATCCCCGTCCTGACGTTCGTCGACGTCCCGGGGTTCCTGCCCGGCACCGACCAGGAGTGGAACGGCATCATCCGGCGCGGCGCCAAGCTGATCTTCGCGTACGCGGAGGCCACGGTCCCGCTCGTCACGGTCATCACGCGCAAGGCCTACGGCGGCGCCTACATCGTCATGGGGTCCAAGCAGCTCGGCGCCGACGTGAACCTCGCGTGGCCGACCGCCCAGATCGCCGTCATGGGCGCCGGCGGCGCCGTCAACATCCTGCAGCGCGGCGCGCTCAAGGCCGTCGCGGAGGCCGGCGGCGACGTCGAGGCCGAGCGGCGCCGGCTGACCGCCGAGTACGAGGACGCGATCGTCAACCCGTGGGACGCGGCGGACCGCGGCTACGTCGACGACGTCATCGAGCCCTCGGCGACCCGCACCCAGATCGTGCGCTCGCTGCGCCTGCTGCGCACGAAGCGTGCGAGCCTGCCCCCGAAGAAGCACGGGAACATCCCGCTGTGAGGAGCGAGGCATGAGCCACGACGAGCACGGCCACCCCGACGAGCACGACCCGGCGTCGCACGGCCGTGACCCCCTCGCCGGCGTCGACGCCGGCGACCTGCACGCGACGGTCGACGAGCTGGCCGCGGCGCTGCACGCGTACGTCGAGACCGCGGTGGGCGTGCGGGCCGAGTTCGGTGCCCGCGAGGCCGACGAGGACCCCCGGGTGCTGGCCCTCGAGGGTCGCGTCGGCACCCTGAACGCGCACCTGTACGACCTGCTGCACACCCGCCTGGGCCTGCACGCGGACCTGACCGGCATGACGTGGGACGACGGCGACGGGGACGCGGACGCGCCCGTGCAGCCCGGCGACCACGACACGTTCCACCTCGGGTTCGTCGTCGAGCTGCCGCCGACCGTCACCGACCTGACGCTCGACGCGGTCATCGACCTCGTCGACGACGGCGGCGCGCAGATCGCGCACACGCTGACCGAGCGCGGGTACGTCGTCGGGGAGTGGGGTGCCGGGCGCGGTGCGCCGGTCCTGCTGGAGGACGACGAGGACGACGACGAGGAGGACCTGTGACGGGCGCGGACGACCCGCGGCGCGACGACCCGCACGTGCAGGTGGTGCGCGGCACGCCCGACGACGACGAGCTCGCCGCGCTGGTCGCGGGCCTGGTGGCCGCCGCCGCCCACCGCGCGCCCCAGGACGAGACCCTCGACGTCGCCGCCCGTGCCG
>JAEWEJ010000411.1 GCA_023389455.1 Actinomycetes bacterium
GTGCACGGCCGTGCCCGCGAGCGCGGTGCGGGCCGCGGCCAGGGCGGCGTCGCGGCCGCCCGCGTGCACGACGACCTTGGCGAGCAGCGCGTCGTAGTGCGTCGTGACCTCCTGGCCCGCCTCGACCCCGGTGTCGACGCGGACCCCGTCCGGGAACGTGACCGAGGTGAGCAGGCCCGTGCCGGGGCGGTGGTCGCGCCGCGGGTCCTCGGCGTAGACGCGCGCCTGGACGGCGTGCCCGCGGAGCGGCGGCCCGGCGTCCGGCAGCGCGGCCAGCTCGGAGCGCAGGTCGGCGTCGCCACGGGCGAGGCGCAGCATCCAGCCGACCAGGTCGACGCCCGTGACCTCCTCGGTCACCGTGTGCTCGACCTGCAGCCGCGGGTTGACCTCGAGGAAGGCCGCGTCCCCCCGCTCGACGTCGACGACGTACTCCACGGTGCCGGCCGACCGGTACCCGACCGACGAGGCCAGCGCGCGCGCCGACGCGGCCAGCCGCTCGCGCAGGTCGTCGGCCAGGGCCGGCGCCGGGGCCTCCTCGACCACCTTCTGGTGCCGGCGCTGCAGCGAGCAGTCGCGGTCCCCCAGGCTGACGACGCGTGTGCCGTCGCCGAACACCTGCACCTCGACGTGCCGTGCGCGGCGCACCAGCCGTTCCAGGTACACGCCGCCGGCGGCGGTCGGCAGGCCACGGACCCGCGCGAACCCCGCGCGGAGCTCCGCCGGCGTCGCGCACGCACGCATCCCGGTCCCGCCGCCCCCGCCGACGGCCTTGACCATCACCGGGTAGCCCAGCTGCTCGGCTGCGGCCAGCGCCTCGTCGACGTCGCCCAGCAGACCGCTGCCGGGCAGCAGCGGGACCCCGGCCGCGCGGGCCGCGCGCCGCGCGCGGTGCTTGTCACCGAAGACCGCCAGGTGCTCGGGTGCCGGGCCGACGAACACCAGCCCGGCGGCCTCGACCGCCGCGGCGAAGCCCGCGTCCTCGGACAGGAACCCGTACCCGGGGTGGAGCGCCCCGGCGCCGGTGGCCCTCGCCGCGGCGAGGATCGCGTCGGCGTGCAGGTAGGCACCGGGGGCACCGAGCGGCACCGCGACGTCGGCCAGGCGCACGTGCGGCGCGGTGGCGTCGACGTCGGTGTGCACCGCCACCGTGCGCAGGCCCAGCCGGGCAGCCGTGCGCAGGATGCGCACGGCGATCTCGCCGCGGTTGGCCACGAGCAGGGTGTCGAACACGACGTCCTTCGAGTCGGCGGCTGCGCGTATACACGCCAGTATCCGGACCGTAGGGAGCCGCTGTTTCCCCGGGCTCGCGCAGGCGTAAACGGTGGGTTACGCACCCGGCGCGGGCTGCGGCGCCGGGGCCGCGACAGGCACGTACGGCACCGGTTGCCCGGGCCGCGAGGATCGTGGAGGCTCGGCGCAGGCAACGGTGGGGGTGCGCATGGGGACCACGGCGGAAGCGGCCGGCGGGCAGGCTGCCGCGGAGCGACGGCGCGGGGCGTTCGGCTCCCGGCGCGTCTTCATCCTGGCCGCGATCGGCTCGGCGGTCGGGCTGGGCAACATCTGGCGGTTCCCGTACGTCGCCTACGAGAACGGCGGCGGCGCGTTCGTCGTGCCCTACCTGGTCGCGCTCCTGACGGCCGGCATCCCGTTCCTGCTCCTGGACTACGCGATCGGGCACCGCAACCGCGGCTCGGCACCGCTCTCCTTCGCCCGGCTGCGCCGCGGCGCCGAAGGGCTCGGCTGGTGGCAGGTGGGCATCTGCTTCGTCATCGCCGTCTACTACGCGGCCGTGGTCGCGTGGGCGCTGCGCTACACCTTCTTCTCGCTCGACCAGGCCTGGGGCTCCGACCCCGAGGGGTTCTTCTTCGGGGAGTTCCTGCAGGCCGGCGCCGTCCGCGTCACCACCGACGTGGTGCCCGGGGTGCTCTGGCCCCTGGCCGTCGTCTGGCTGGCCGTCCTGGTGATCATGGCCCTGGGCGTCCAGCGCGGGATCGGTGCCACGTCGCTGGTCTTCATCCCGGTCCTGGTCCTCGCCTTCGTCGCCCTCGTGGTGCAGTCGCTGCTGCTGCCGGGGGCGGCCACCGGCCTCGACGCGCTCTTCACACCCGACTGGTCGGCGCTCGGCTCGGCGTCGGTGTGGGCTGCCGCCTTCGGGCAGATCTTCTTCTCGCTGTCCATCGGCTTCGGGATCATGATCACGTACGCCTCGTACGTCGGGCGCCGCGAGGACATGATCGGCTCGGGACTGGTCGTCGGCTTCGCGAACTCCGGCTTCGAGCTGCTCGCCGGCATCGGCGTGTTCGCCGCCCTCGGCTTCATGGCGCAGGCCAACGGGGTCGCGGTCGCCGACGTCGCCGGCAGCGGGATCGGCCTGGCGTTCGTCGCGTTCCCGACCATCATCAGCGAGGCCCCCGCCGGTGCTCTGATCGGCGTCCTGTTCTTCGCCTCCCTCGTCATCGCGGGGATCACG
This sequence comes from Actinomycetes bacterium, assembly GCA_023389455.1. Lineage (GTDB taxonomy): Bacteria > Actinomycetota > Actinomycetes > Actinomycetales > Cellulomonadaceae > Cellulomonas. The sequence goes on from JAEWEJ010000411.1 coordinate 2,471, forward strand.
TCGCTCGTCAGCATCATCGAGGTGGTCATCTCGGCGGTCCGCGACAAGTTCGACACCCGTCGCCTCACCGCGACCCTCGTGGTGGTCGTGCCGTGCGCCCTGCTGAGCCTGGCGCTGTTCAGCACGACGAGCGGCATCTACGTCCTCGACGTCGTCGACCACTTCGTCAACCAGTACGGCATCCTCGTCGTGGCGCTGGTCAGCATGCTGGTGGTCGTCTGGGTGATCCGGGCCCTGCCCGTCCTCGGCGCGCACCTCAACGTCCACGGCCGCCCGCGGGTCGGCCGCACCTGGCGCCTCCTGACGAGCGTCGTCACCCCGGCGGGCCTGACCGTCGTGCTGGTCCTCGCGCTGCGCGACGACCTGGGCGCACCCTACGAGGACTACCCCACGTGGCTCCTGGTCGTCTTCGGCTGGCTCATGGTCGTGCTGCTGCCCGTCGTGGGCTTCGCGCTCGCCCGGATGCCGTGGCGCGCCGGGACCCACCTGGACGGGCCACCCCCCGGCTCCGACCCCGCGGCGCCACCGGACGACGCCCCGGCGCGGGCCGTCGGCGGCCGTCCGGTCACCGACGACGAGGGAGACCACCGATGAGCACGAGCGCGATCGTGATGATGGTGCTGGCGATGGTCGTCATCTGGGGCGGTCTGGCCGTGTCGATCATCAGCCTGGTGCGGCACGGGTCGGTCGAGGACCGCGCGGAGAACGTGCGCCGCGACCCGTGAGCCACGCCCCGCACCGGCTTCCCGCCGCTGCGGGTGCGTGACCGTGCGAGGTCGTCCTCGGCCGAGGGCCCCGGTCAGCCCGCGGTGGCCATGCGCGCCATCGCGTGCGAGGCCCGCTCCATCACCACCTCGAGCGACTCCCCCACGTGCTTGTGCAGCGCCGTGAGCGCCTCGCCCAGCCGGTCCGCGAGCACGAGGTCGAGGATCTCCATGTGCTCCTCGATGGTCGCGGCGATCCGTTCGTCCTCGATGAAGTCGTGCATCCGCACGGCACGGATCTTCTGGTTCACGGTGACCAGCGCATCCGTGAGCTGCGCGTTGCCCGACGCCTGCGACAGCGCGCGGTGGAACCCCTCGTCGAGCACCACGAAGCTCGGGTCCGGGTCCGGCACCGCGTCCCGCAGCGCCTGCCAGCGCGTCAGCTCGTCGCCCAGCACCCCGCGGTCGTGGTGCACCTGCGGGTTCTCGATGGCGCGCGCGATGCCCCGCAGCTCCAGCGTGATCCGCAGCTCGTACAGGTCGCGCAGCGCAGCGAGCGACGGCACCACGACCGCGTACCCGAAGTCGGTGCGCTCGACCAGGCCGTCGGACAGCAGCCGCGACAGCGCCTCACGGACCGGGGTGCGGGACACCTCGAACGCCTTGGACAGCTTGGGCTCGGTGAGCCGCTCGCGCGGTGAGACCCTGCCGTTGAGGATCTCGTCGCGCAGCCGCTGGTAGACGTGCTCCCGCAGCGAGCCGCCGGCAGCGGCACCCCCCGCACCCGCCGGACCCGTGGACACGCCCATGACCCCCACCCCCTGACTCGTGGCCGACGGCGGCGCCGCCCGGCCGAGGCCCCACCCGTCCGACCCGGCCCGCGCGGGCTCAGATCGCCATCGCGGCACGCACGTCGCCCTCCTGCGCCACGCCGCCGGCGCCCTGCGCGGTGACCCGGCCGGACTCCAGGACGTAGTAGTGCGACGACGCGGCGAGGGCGAACCCGACGTGCTGCTCGACCAGCAGCACCGACAGGCCGCCGGCCGCGAGCTGCACGATCGCGTCCTCGATCTCGGCGACGACCGACGGCTGGATGCCCTCGGTCGGCTCGTCGAGCACGATGAGTCGCGGCCCGGTGATGAGCGCCCGCGCGATCGCGAGCTGCTGGCGCTGACCGCCGGACAGCAGACCCGCGCGGCGCGTGAGCAGCCCCCGCAGGGCGGGGAACAGGTCGAGCGCCTCGTCGAGCCGCCGGGCCCCCTGCGACCCGGCGACGTCGGCGACGAGCTGCAGGTTCTCCCGCGCGGTGAGCTGCCCGAACGACTGCTGGCCCTGCGGCACGTAGGCCAGGCCGGCGCGCACCCGCTGGTGCGGCCGCGTGCGCGTGACGTCCTGGCCACCGAGCAGGACCGTGCCGGAACGCGCGGGCAGCAGCCCGACGGCCGCCCGCAGGAGCGTCGTCTTGCCCGCGCCGTTGTGCCCCATCACGGCCACGACGGCGCCGTCCGGCACCTCGATGTCGACGCCGTGGACGACGGCCGTCCGGCCGTAGCCCACGTGCAGCCCGCGCAGCTCCAGCATCACTCCACCTCCGTGCTCGCGGCGGGAGCGGCGGCCGCGGCGGCCGTCCCCCGCCCTCGGCCGTGCGTGCCCGATCCCAGGTACACCTCGACGACGCGCGGGTCGGCCTGCACCTGCGCGACCGTGCCCTCAGACAGGACCTTGCCCTGGTGGAGCACCGTGACCGACGCGGCGAAGGCCCGCAGGAACTCCATGTCGTGCTCGACGACCACGACCGTGCGCTGCTCGCCGATGCGCTGCAGCAGCAGGCCCGTCTCCTCGCGCTCGGCCTGGCTCATGCCGGCCACCGGCTCGTCGAGCAGCAGCAGGCGGGCGTCCTGGACCAGCAGCATCCCGATCTCGAGCCACTGCTTCTGGCCGTGTGCCAGGACCCCGGCGGGCAGGTCGCGGACCGTCGTCAGGCCGACCGTCTCCAGCGCGGCCTCGACCTCCGGCGGGACCCCGCGCCGGCGGCGCAGCATCGTCGCCGGGCCGCGACCCGCGCCCGCCGCGATGTCGAGGTTCTGGAGCACGGTGAGCTCGTCGAAGACGCTCGCCGTCTGGAACGTGCGCCCGACGCCGGCGCGCACGATCCGGTGCGACGGCTTGCCGAGCAGGTCCACACGGCCGAACTGGACGGTGCCGGTGGCGGGCGCCAGCCCGGTGATCGCGTCGACGATCGTCGTCTTGCCCGCGCCGTTGGGACCGATGAGGAACCGCAGGTCCCCCTGGGTCACGGTGAGGTCGACGCCGTCGACCGCCACGAACCCGTCGAACACGACGCGCAGGTCGCGGATCTCCAGGTAGTCGTGACGGAACCGCTCGCCGGGTGCGGCGATGACCTGCTCGAGGGCCTCGGGGTCGAGGCCGCCGGCGTCCTCGGGGACCACCGGGTCGGCACTGTCGGGGTGCGGGGTCATGCGTTCCTCCCTGCGGTGCGGGCGGTGTCGGCCGCGTCCTGCGCGGCGTCGTCGGACGTCGCGACGTCGCGGGCGCCGTCGGGCCCGGGTCCCGCCGCGTCGACCTCGGGCTCTCCCGTGGCCCGTCGTCGGCGCCACAGGCCGCCCAGGGAGGCGAAGCCCTGCGGCAGGAAGGCGACGACGAGGATGAACAGCGCCCCCTGGAAGTAGGTCCAGAAGGACGGGAACTGCTCGGACAGCCCGGTCTCGGCCCACGACACCGCGACGGCGCCGAGCACGGGGCCCAGCAGGGTGGCCCGGCCACCGATCGCGACGCCGACGAGGAACCCGATGGACGGGATCACGCCCACGTCGGCGGGCGAGATGATGCCGACGACGGGCGCGAACAGCGCGCCCCCGATGCCCGCGAAGCACGCGGCGACCGCGTAGGCGACCACCTTGACGTTCGCCGGGTCGTACCCGAGGAACCGGACCCGGTTCTCCTGGTCGCGCACGGCGACGAGCAGCTCGCCGTAGCGGGACACCATGAGCAGCCGCACGACGACGACCATGGCGATGAGCACGCCCGCGGCGATGAAGTAGAGCATCCGCTTGTTGATCGGGTCGGCCAGGTCGTAGCCGAAGAACGACCGGAACCCGTTGAGCCCGTTGGTGCCGCCGGTGACCTTCTGCTGGCCGACCAGCAGGATGGCGAAGGCGGCCGCGAGCGCCTGGGACAGGATCGCGAAGTACGCGCCGCGCACCCGCCGGCGGAACACCGCCAGGCCGAGCAGCGCGGCGATCCCGGCGGGCAGCACGAGGATCGCCAGGACCGTGACCAGCGGGCTGCGGAACGGCTCCCACCAGCCGGGCACGACACCGTCGCCGTACAGGCGCATGAAGTCCGGCACCCCGCCCGGCCCGGCGTCGGACAGCTTCATGTGCATCGCCATGAGGTAGCCGCCGATGCCGAAGAACACGCCCTGGCCGAGCACGAGCATGCCGCCGCGCCCCCACGCCAGGCCGATGCCGACCGCGACCATCGCCAGGCACAGGAACTTGGCGAGCAGGTTGAGCCGGAAGTCCGAGAGCATCGCCGGAGCCAGGCCGAACAGGACGACCGCGGCGACGGCGACGCCGGTCCACACGCGCACGGCAGGCCGCCGCCACGGTGCGGCCGGCGCGGACGTGGTCCCCGGGGCGCTCACGCCAGGCTCCTCGTGCGGACCGAGACCAGGCCCTGCGGCCGGACCTGCAGGAACGCCACGATGACGACGAACAGCAGCACCTTGGCCAGGCTCGCGGTCGTCGAGTACTCGAACGTCGCCTGCAGGATGCCCAGCGAGAACGCCGCGATCACGGCCCCCTTGAGCTGCCCGATGCCGCCGACGACGACCACGAGGAAGGCGTCGACGATGTAGTTGGTGCCCAGCGTCGGGCCGATCGACCCGAGCAGGGTCAACGCGACGCCGGCGACCCCCGCGACGCCGGAGCCGACGAAGAAGGTGAGCCGGTCCGTCGCCCGCGTGGAGACCCCGGACGTCTCGGCCAGGTCGCGGTTCTGCACGGTGGCGCGGATGCGCCGGCCGAGCGACGTCATCTTCAGCACGAGCGAGAGGGCGACGACGCAGGCGATGGCCAGCGCGAGGATGAACAGACGGGTCCTCGGCAGGTTCATGCCGAGGAACGGCACCGCGCCCGAGAGCCACGCCGGGGCGCGCACGTCGACGTTGGGGGCGCCGAAGACGTCGCGCGCGAGCTGCTGCAGCACCAGCGCGACACCGAAGGTGACCAGCAGCGTGTCCAGTGGTCGTCGGTACATCCGGGAGATCAGCGTGACCTCCAGCAGCAGGCCCAGCAGGCCGCCGACGACGAACCCGACGGGCAGGGCCACGAGCAGCGAGACCCCCGCGTCGGGGATGAACGCCTGCAGGACGAACGCCGTGTAGGCGCCGGCCATCATGAACTCGCCGTGCGCCATGTTGATGACGCCCATCTGACCGAACGTCAGGGCCAGGCCGAGCGCCGCGAGCAGCAGCACCGAGCCGAGGCTCAGGCCCGCGAAGAGCTGGGAGAACAGGGCGTCCATGCGGCGCCGCCTTCCGTGGGGTGGTCGACGTCCCCGGCGGGTGGCCCGGTCCGAACCGTGCGGCTCGGACCGGGCCACCGCTCAGGGGTGCGTCCTGGTGCGCGGGACGGGGATCAGGACAGGCCCTCGGCCCAGTCGTAGCCCTCGAGGAACGGGTCCGGCTCGATGGGGCCGTCGGACTCCCACACCGGGTAGATCAGGCCGTCGGCGTCGATCTTGCCGATGTAGGCCGTCTTGGCGATGTGGTGGTTGTCGCCGTTCACGGTGACGGTGCCCTCGGGTGCGTCGAAGGTGACGCCGTCGGCCGCGTCCTGGATGTCCGCGACCTCGAAGGACTCGGCCTTCTCGACCATGCCCTTCCACAGGTACAGCGAGGTGTACGCGGCCTCCATCGGGTCGGAGGTGGGGCGGTCCTCGCCGTACTTCTCCTTGAACGCGGCGACGAACGTCTCGTTCGTGGGCGACTCGACCGTCTGGTAGTAGTTCCAGGCGGTGAGCTGGCCGACGATGTTGTCGACGCCGATGCCGCCGACCTCCTCCTCGGCGATGGAGACGGAGACGACCGGCACCGCCTCGGCGGTGAGGCCGACGTTCTTGTACTCCTTGAAGAACGCCACGTTGGAGTCGCCGTTGAGGGTGTTGAACACCGCGTCGGCGCCCGAGGACTTCAGCTTGTTGACGATCGTCGCGAAGTCCGTGTGGCCGAGCGGGGCGTACTCCTCGCCGACGACCTCGATGCCGTTGGCCTCGGCGTACGCGTTGATGATCTTGTTCGCGGTGCGCGGGAAGACGTAGTCGGAGCCGACGAGGAAGACCTTCGTCCTGCCCTGCTCCTTGAGGTAGTCCATCCCGGGGATGATCTGCTGGTTCGTCGTCGCACCGGTGTAGAAGATGTTCTTCGACGCCTCGAGGCCCTCGTACTGCACCGGGTAGAAGAGCAGCGAGTTGCGGGACTCGAACACCGGCAGCATCGCCTTGCGCGACGACGACGTCCAGCCACCGAAGACCGCGGCGACGCAGTCGGACGAGATGAGCTTCTCGGCCTTCTCGGCGAAGACCGTGGGCTCGGAGGCGCCGTCCTCGGCGACGATCTCGAGCTGCTTGCCGAGGACACCGCCGTCGGCGTTGATCTCCTCGGCCGCGAGGTCGAGGGAGTCGCGGACGGTCTGCTCGGAGATCGCCATCGTGCCCGACAGCGAGTTGAGGAACCCGATCTTCACGGTGTCGCCCGACGTGTCGACGCACGAGGAGCCGCCGGACGCCGAGGCGCCGCCGCTCTCCGCGTCGGCGGTGCGTGCGCCGCAGGCCGACAGCGCGAGCACCGCGGCCAGGGCGGTGGCGGGCACGACGAGCGCGCGTGTGCGGCGGGTCCGCAGGGGGGAGGGAGGTGGGGTCACGGGTGTGCCTTTCGCTGAGGACGAGCGGGCGGGCGGTGCCGGTCCGGGCGCCGGCCGACCGCGAGCCACCGCGCTGTGTCCCGCGGCGTATACAGGCCGGTGCCCATGCCGCAGGACGCTAGGGACGCCGTGTTTCCCCGGTTCGCCGCGTTCTGTAAACATCCCGTTTCGGGCGTATACACCAGCGGATACCGGGCGGTGGACGCCCCTAGGGTGCCGGTCATGAGGCTCACCCCCGCCGACACCGAGAAGCTCCTGCTGGCCGTCGCCGGCATGGTCGCGCGCGACCGGCTGGCCCGCGGCGTGCGGCTCAACCACCCCGAGGCCGTCGCCCTGCTGAGCACCTGGGTGCTCGAGCGGGCGCGCGACGGCGTGGGCGTCGAGCAGCTCATGACCGACGGGCGCGCGGTGCTCACGCGGGACCAGGTGATGGCCGGGGTGCCGGAGATGCTCCACGACGTCCAGGTCGAGGCGACGTTCCCCGACGGCCGCAAGCTCGTCACCCTGCACGACCCGATCTCCTGACCCGCCGCTCCGCTCCCGCCCCGACCTCTCGCCCGACCCCTCGGAGGACCCCATGGCAGGCACGTCCACGGACGGCCCCGGCGCGGTGCGCACGCGCGACGGCGACGTCGTGCTCAACGCCGACCGCGCCCCGCACGAGCGGCTCACGCTCGTCGTCGAGAACACCGGCGACCGGCCGGTGCAGATCGGATCGCACCTCCACCTGCCCGACGCGAACGCGGCGCTCGCGTTCGACCGGGACGCGGCGCACGGCTTCCGGCTCGACGTGCCGTCCGGCACGTCGCAGCGGTTCGAGCCCGGGGCGTCACGGACCGTCGAGGCGGTCGCGATCCGCGGTGCTCGCCGGGTGCCCGGCCTGCAGCTCGGCAAGACCGACGGGGGTGCGCTCTAGATGGTCGCGATCTCGCGTGCGCGGTACGCCGCGCTCTACGGCCCGACGACGGGCGATCAGGTGCGGCTCGGTGACACCGACCTGTGGATCGAGGTCGAGGACGACCTCACGGTCGGCGGTGAGGAGGCGGTCTTCGGCGGCGGCAAGTCGATCCGTGAGTCCATGGCGCAGGGGTCGACGACGCGCGCCGAGGGTGCGCCCGACACCGTCATCACCAACGCGCTCGTGCTCGACTGGTGGGGCGTGGTCAAGGCCGACGTCGGCATCCGCGACGGGCGGATCGTCGCCCTGGGGCGCGCGGGGAACCCGGACGTCGCCGACGGCGTGCACCCCGACCTGCGCATCGGACCGTCGACCGACGTCGTCAGCGGCGAGGGACGCATCCTCACCGCGGGCGGCATCGACGTGCACGTCCACTTCCTCTCCCCCTCGCAGGTGCACGAGGCGCTGGCCACGGGCCTGACGACCCTGGCCGGCGGCGGCACCGGACCGTCCGAGGGGTCGAAGGCGACGACCGTGACGCCCGGCGCGTGGCACCTGCGCGCGCTGCACCGCGCGCTCGACACGGCGCCGGTCAACCTCCTGCTGCTCGGCAAGGGCAACACCGTCAGCGCCGAGGGCCTGGCGGAGCAGGCGCTGGCCGGCGCGGGCGGGTACAAGGTGCACGAGGACTGGGGCTCGACGCCCGCCGCGATCGACGCCGCGCTGCGCGCCGCCGACGACTGGGGCCTGCAGGTCGCGCTGCACTCGGACTCGCTCAACGAGGCCGGGTTCGTCGAGTCGACGGTGGGCGCGATCGCGGGCCGCTCGATCCACGCGTTCCATGCCGAGGGCGCCGGCGGCGGGCACGCGCCCGACATCCTCACCGTCGCCTCGCTCCCCCACGTCATCCCGGGCTCGACGAACCCGACGCTGCCCCACACCGTCAACACCGTGGCCGAGCACCTCGACATGCTCATGGTCTGCCACCACCTCAACCCGGCGGTCCCGGAGGACCTCGCGTTCGCCGAGTCCCGCATCCGGGCGACGACCATCGCGGCCGAGGACGTCCTGCACGACATGGGCGCGCTGTCGATCACGTCGTCCGACGCGCAGGCGATGGGCCGCATCGGCGAGGTCGTCACGCGCACCTGGCAGGTGGCGCACGTGATGAAGCACCGGCGCGGGCCGCTGTCGTCCGCGCTGCCGGCGGACAACGAGCGCGCCCGCCGCTACGTCGCGAAGTACACGATCAACCCGGCCGTCGCGCACGGCATCGACCACGTCGTCGGCTCCGTCGAGGTCGGCAAGCTGGCCGACCTCGTGCTGTGGGACCCGCGGTTCTTCGGGGTCCGGCCGGACGTCGTCATCAAGGGCGGCGCGATCGCGTGGGCCGCCCTCGGGGACCCCAACGCCTCCATCCCGACGCCGCAGCCGGTGCTCCAGCGGCCGTCGTTCGGCGACGCGACGGGCGCCGACCACTCGGTGTCGTTCGTCGCGCCCGCCGCCCTCGCCGACGGGCTCGCCGACCGGCTCGGGCTGCGCCGCGGGCTGGAGGCGATCCGCCCGACCCGGGACGTCGGCAAGGCGCAGATGGTGAACAACGACGCGCTGCCGCGCATCGAGGTCGACCCCGAGACGTTCACCATCCGGGTCGACGGGGACGTCGTCGAGCCCGCGCCTGCCGAGTCCCTCCCCCTCACCCAGCTCTACTCCCTCTTCTGACATGCCCACCCCACCCCACCCCCCTCCCCCGCGAGAGGC
>JAEWEJ010000426.1 GCA_023389455.1 Actinomycetes bacterium
CGTTGACGTCCTCGAGACCCGCGAGCATGCGCAGGGAGGTCGACTTGCCGCAGCCCGAGGGGCCGACGAGGACGAGGAACTCGCCGTCCTCGATGTGGAGGTTGAGCGCGTCCACCGCGGGGCGCTCGGTGCCCGGGTAGATCCGGGTCGCGTGGTCGAACGTGACCGTAGCCATGGTTCAGTCCCTTCACCGGCAGGTACGTGCCGGACGATCCGTCGTGAAGAGTGTCAACGCAGCACCGCGGGGACGCGGGGCTGCTGAGCCCTTGTGTCTCCGCTGACACGGATCGAGGGGGGTCCTTCCGGACCTCCCTCGGTCGCGGCCCAGTATGGCACAGGACGCGTGGCGTCCGACCAGCCCCTCGGCCTCGGTGCGCACGTGCCCGTGGGCGTGCCGGGACGCGCCCCGGCGGTGTCGTCCGTCACGGGGCACCGCGGCCCGGTACCCCGCCGCGGCGCGCGCGAGCCGTGCGCGGGCGGGTGCCGGGTCAGTCCGCGACGGGTCCGTCCGCGTCGGCCCGGCGCAGGGCCCCGAGCAGGGTCTCGAGCGCGGCGACGGCACCCACCGGGTCCGCGACGCGGAACCGGGCGACCGTGTCCCCGGCACCGACCTTGAGCGTGACGTCGTCCGCGTCGAGCGCGGCGAACGCGTGCTCGTCGGTCACGTCGTCCCCGGCGTACAGCACCACGGGCGCGCCCAGCTCGCGGCGCAGCGCCTGCAGGGCGGTGCCCTTGTCGGCGGCCAGCACGGTCAGCTCCACCACGTCCTTGCCGTGCAGGGTGCCCACGCCGAGCTCGGTGCCCAGCGCCAGCGCCTCGGCCTCGGCCGGCTGCGCGTCGTCGGGCTCCGCCAGGCGGGTGTGCACGACGACGGCGGTCGGCTTCGTCTCCACCCACACGCCGTCGCGGCCCCGGGCGACCGCGGCGGCGCGCGCGCCCAGCGCGGCGAGCCGGTCGGCCTGCTCGGTGGTCAGCTCCACGACGTCGCGGTCCAGGCCGAACCGCGTGACACGGGCCCGCTCGGCGCCGTGGCTGCCGACGAGGTACGTGCCCGCGGGCACCTCGGCGAGCACGTGCAGGTCGCCCATCGCGCGCCCGGAGACGAGCGCGAGCGCGACGTCGTCACGCGTGGCGAGCGCGGCCAGCGCCGCCACCCCCTCGGGCAGGATGCGCGAGGCGGCGGGGTCGTCCTGCAGCGGGGCGAGGGTGCCGTCGAAGTCGAGCGCGACCAGCAGCGGGCGCGCGGCGGGGTCCGCCGCCAGCGCCTCCAGGCGCTCGCGCAGGTCCGCGGGGACGCGCGCGTCAGCCACGGTCGTCCTGCACGGGCACGGCGTTGAGCGTGGCCAGGAACTGCTCGGACCATGCCGCGACGTCGTGCGTCAGGACGCGGCGGCGCAGCCTGCGCATGCGCTTGCGTGCCTCCTTGGGGTCCATGTGGACCGCGTAGGTGATCGCGTCCTTCATGCCGTCGATGTCGTGCGGGTTGACCAGCACGGCCCCGACGAGCTCGTCCGCAGCGCCCGTGAACTCGCTGAGCACCAGCGCGCCCCGCTCGTCGGAGCGTGCCGCGACGTACTCCTTGGCGACGAGGTTCATGCCGTCGCGCAGCGCGGTGACGAGCATGACGTCGGCCGCCAGGTACAGGGCGGCCATCTCCTCCATGGGGAAGGACTGGTGCAGGTACTGCACCGGCGCGTGCCCCACCTGCCCGTGGTCGCCGTTGATGCGGCCCACCAGCAGCTCGACGTCGTCGCGCAGCTGCTGGTACGCCCCGACGTTCTCGCGGCTGGGGCTGGCGACCTGCACGAGCGTGGTCGTCGTCGCCGAGAGGCGGCCGTCCTCCAGGAGCTCCCCGTAGGCCTTGATCCGGTGCCGGATCCCCTTGGTGTAGTCGAGCCGGTCGACGCCGAGCAGGAGGTGCTCGGGGTCACCCAGCTCGTGGCGGATCTCCTTCGCCCGCTGCTGCACCGCCTCGGTGCGCGCCAGCTGGTCGAACGCGTGGGAGTCGATGGAGATCGGGAACGCCGCGGCGCGCACGTGGCGCTGCGCGGGCCCGTGCTCGTCGACCGTGATCATCTGCCCGCGCGTCGTCAGGTCCGTCAGGCGGCGCACGATCCGCACGAAGTTCGCGGCGTCCCCGGCGCGCTGGAAGCCGATGAGGTCGGCGCCGAGCAGCCCTTCGACGACCTGCTTGCGCCACGGGAGCTGGGCGAAGATCTCCAGCGGGGGGAAGGGGATGTGGTGGAAGTAGCCGATCCGCAGGTCGGGGCGCAGCGCCCGCAGGTAGGCCGGCACGAGCTGCAGCTGGTAGTCGTGCACCCACACGGTCGCGCCGTGCGCGGCGTTCGCGGCGGCGGCCCGGGCGAACCGCTCGTTGACCCGCCGGTACGCGTCCCACCACTGGCGGTGGAACTGCGGGGGCGCGATCACGTCGTGGTACAGCGGCCACAGGGTGTCGTTCGCGAAGCCCTCGTAGTACCGCTCCACGTCGGTCTCGGTCAGCATGACCGGGACGAGCTCGGTCCCGTCGACGTCGAAGGGCTCGAGCTCGAGACCGGGGGAGCCGCCCCAGCCCACCCAGGCGCCGGAGGTCTGCGACATCACCGGGGCGAGGGCCGTGACCAGCCCCCCGGGTGACCTCGTCCAGCTGGGGTCGCCGTTCTCGTCCAGGGTCACGTCGACCGGAAGGCGGTTCGCGACGACGACCAGCTCCTGGCCGTCGGGCGGCGCGTCGATGGGCACCAGATCAACTCCTCGCAGGTTCTCGCGCCTCGACCCTAGTCGTCCCACGGGTGACACGCTCGGGCTCCGGTACCACGCGCCGCGTGCGCATGACCGGCTAGGTTGCCGGACATGGAGCGGATCGGGCTGACGCCGGGGTCGGAGATCGGCGGGTACACGATCGTCGCCCCGCTCGGCTCCGGCGGCATGGGGACCGTGTACCGGGCGGTCGACGGCGGCGGGACCCGGGTCGCCCTGAAGATGCTCCACCCCCACGTGGGGTCGGACGCCGTCGTGCGCGCCCGTCTCATGCGCGAGGTCGCCGCGCTGCAGCGCCTGCGGCACCCGTCCGTCGCGGCCGTCCTGGACGCGGAGGCCGACTCGACCGAGGCCTTCCTCGTCACCGAGCTCGTCGCAGGGGACACGCTCACCGAGCACGTGCGGGAGCACGGCCCGCTCGAGGCGGACGACCTGCTGACGCTCGCCGAGGGGCTGCGCTCCGCGCTCGCGGCCGTGCACGCCGCCGGCGTGGTGCACCGCGACCTCAAGCCGTCGAACGTGCTGGTCACGGCCGCCGGTCCCGTCCTCATCGACTTCGGTCTCGCGCAGGGTCTGGACGACGAGGCCGACCTGACGTCGGCGGGCTTCGTGCTGGGGACCCCCGGCTACCTCGCGCCCGAGCTGCTCGACGGGGGTGAGCCCGGGCCCGCCACCGACCTGTGGGGCTGGGCCGCGCTGCTCGCGTTCGCGGCGACGGGGCGCGACCCCTTCGGGTCCCGGCCCGTCGAGGCGGTGCTCGCCCGCGCCCGTGCCGGGGAGGTCGACCTCGAGGGCGTGGGGCCGGTGACGGCCGCCGCGATCGCCGGTGCGCTGCGGCCGGACCCGGCCGAGCGCACCGACCCCGAGG
>JAEWEJ010000428.1 GCA_023389455.1 Actinomycetes bacterium
CGCCTGCAGCTCGTCGCGCGCGGCGTCGACCTCGTCCGTGCCGCCGGGCTCGGCGGACGACCTGGTCGGGTGCGGGTGCCGCGCACGCACGCCCTCCGTGCCGTGCCCCGCCGCCCCCGCGGCGTCCGGACCGGGCGCGGGGGCCACGCCGTCGGGGTCCACGTCCACCTCGATGATCGGCGTGCCCACCTCGACCGTCGTCCCGGTGTCGACGAGCAGCCGCGTCACGACGCCCGTCCACGGGCACGGCAGGTCCACCAGGGACTTGGCCGTCTCGATCTCGACGATCGTCTGGTTGACCTCGACGCGGTCGCCGACCGCGACGTGCCACGTGACGATCTCGGCCTCGGTGAGGCCCTCACCGGCGTCGGGCAGGGGGAACTGCTGGTACGTGGGCACGCGGGGTCTCCGAGGGCGAGGGGGTCAGAACGCGAGGGTGCGGTCGACGGCGTCGAGCAGCCGGTCGAGCCCGGGCAGGTAGTCGTGCTCGATCTTGGAGACCGGGTACGGGGTGTGGAAACCCCCCACCCGCAGCACGGGCGCCTGCAGGTGGTAGAAGCACTCCTCGGTGATGCGGGCCGCCACCTCGGCACCCGTCCCGTGGACCGTGGGCGCCTCGTGCGTGACGACGCAGCGGCCGGTGCGGCGCACCGACGCGGCGACGGTCGCGGTGTCGAGCGGCGCGATCGAGCGCAGGTCGATGACCTCGATGCTCGTGCCCTCGGCCGCGGCGGCGTCGGCGGCCTTCAGCGCGGTGGCGACCGTCGGCCCGTACGCGACGACCGTCACGTCGGTGCCCGGGCGGACGACCCGCGCGTGGTCGAGGTCCGTCGGGGCGCCGTGCGGGGCCGGCAGTGCGGCGTCGAGGTCGACGTCGCCCTTCTCCCAGTAGCGGCCCTTCGGCTCGAGGAAGATCACGGGGTCCGGCGACGCGATCGCCTGCTGGATCATCGTGAACGCGTCCGCCGGGGTCGACGGGGACACGACCCGCAGGCCCGGTGTGTGCGCGAACAGCGCCTCGGGCGACTCGCTGTGGTGCTCGATCGCGCCGATGCCGCCGCCGTAGGGGATGCGGATGACGACGGGCAGCGTCAGGCGGCCCTGCGAGCGGTAGTGCATCTTCGCCAGCTGGGTCGTGATCTGGTCGAAGGCGGGGAAGACGAACCCGTCGAACTGGATCTCGCACACCGGCCGGTAGCCGCGCAGCGCCAGGCCGATCGCGGTGCCGACGATCCCGGACTCCGCCAGCGGGGTGTCGACGACGCGGTCGTCGCCGAACTCGGCGAACAGCCCGTCGGTGACGCGGAAGACGCCGCCGAGCCGCCCGATGTCCTCGCCCATGAGCAGCACGCGCGGGTCGTTCGCCAGCGCGCGCCGCAGCCCGAGGTTGAGGGCCTTGGCCATCGGCAGCCGCTGCGTGCCCGTCGGGAAGGGCGCCGGTGCGGGTGCCGGCGGCAGGTCGGTCGTGGGTGCGGTGCGCTCGCCCGTCACGGTCATCGGTGCCCCCCTGCGGTGTCACGGCCGTCGTGGTCGACGAACGACTGCTCGTACTGCGTGAACCAGGCCCGCTCGGCGTCGACGACGGCGTGCGGCGTGGCGTAGACGTGGTCGAACATGCTGTGCGAGGACGGGTGGCCCATCGCGCGCACGGTGGTGCGGACGTGCTCGCCGAAGGCGTCGGCCTCGGCTGCGAGCTGCGCCTGGAAGACCTCCGGCAGCTCGCCCGTGCGCTCGAGGTGCAGCCGCAGCCGCTCGATCGGGTCGCGGCGGCGCCAGTGCTCCTCCTGCTCCGACGTGCGGTACCGGCTCGGGTCGTCCGACGTGGTGTGGGCACCCATGCGGTAGGTGAACGCCTCGACGAACGTCGGACCGCCGCCGTTGCGGGCCCGCTCGAGAGCCTGCCGCGTGACGGCGTAGGACGCGAGGACGTCGTTGCCGTCGACCCGCACCGCGGGGATGCCGAACCCGGGGGCGCGGTCCGCGATGGGCACGCGCGCCTGACGCGTGGTCGGCTCGGAGATGGCGAACTGGTTGTTCTGGCAGACCAGCACGATCGGCGCCTGGTTCACGGACGCGAAGACCAGCGCCTCGCTGACGTCGCCCTGCGCGGTGGCGCCGTCGCCGAAGTACGTGACGACCGCGGTGTCGCGGGTCGGGTCGCCCGTCCCGACGAGGCCGTCGCGCTGCACCCCCATCGCGTAGCCGGTCGCGTGCAGCGTGTGCGAGCCGATGACCAGCGTGAACAGGTGGAAGCCGTGCGCGGCCGGGTCCCAGCCGCCGTGGTCGACGCCGCGGAAGAGCCGCAGCAGGTCGGTCATCTCCAGGCCGCGGACCTGCGCGACGCCGTGCTCGCGGTACGACGGGAACACGTGGTCCTGCGGCGCGAGCGCGTGGCCGGACCCCACCTGGGCGCCCTCCTGCCCGAGCGACTGCGCCCACAGGCCCAGCTCGCCCTGCCGCTGCAGCGACGTCGCCTCGGTGTCGAAGCGCCGGGTGAGGACCATGTCGCGGTACATCGCGCGCATCCGCTCGGCGTCGAGGTCGGCGGCCCACGCGTCGTACTCCGGATGGGAGACGCGCTCGCCGGTGGGGGTGAGCAGCTGGACGAGGCCCTCGTCGGTGAGGGGGCCATCGGCCGCGGGAACGGTCGTGCTCACGCGGTTCTCCTTCGCCTGGGGATGCGAACCTACGTCAGCGTAGGCTACGGATCCGTAGGTTCCGGGGGGAAGGTCTCGACAAGGCTCGCGCGGCGACTTTGTCTGATCCCCACACCCCCGCAGACTGCCCGACGTGCGAGCGCCGCGCACCTCTGCGCCCCCGCGCCCTGCCGCCCTCGCCCCCGACCAGCGGCGAGGTCCGCCCGCGGTGGCGGACGCCCGTCCGGTGAGCCACCCTCGTGGCTGTCGCCGACCCCGGGAGGTGCCGTGCCCACCGACGAACCCTCCGACGCCGGAGCCGACCTCGGCGTCCGCGTCGCGCGTCGCCGGTCCGCCGCCGCGGCCGCGCTGGTGGGCGCCGGTGTGATGGCCGCCGTGGACGAGATCGTGTTCCACCAGGTCCTGGCGTGGCACCACTTCTACGACCGCGGCACGCCCGACCTCGCGCTGCTGTCCGACGGCCTGCTCCACGCCGCCGAGCTGCTCGCGCTCGTCGGGGGCTTCTTCCTGCTCGGCGACCTGCGCAGGCGTGGCGCGCTGGTCCGGCCCGGCGCGTGGGCCGGCGTCCTGCTGGGCGCCGGCGGCTTCCAGCTGTTCGACGCGGTGGTCGACCACAAGCTGCTGCGCGTGCACCAGATCCGGTACGGCGTCGACCTGCTCCCCTACGACGTCGCCTGGACCGCGAGCGCCCTCGCGCTGCTGGCGGCCGGCGTCGTCGTGTGGGTGACGCGGGCGCGACGTGCGACGGGCGAGGGGCCCGACGCGCGGCGGCGGGCGGCACGGGACGGCGAACCCGGGCAACAGATC
>JAEWEJ010000007.1 GCA_023389455.1 Actinomycetes bacterium
CTGCGATACCCAGCCGCGACGTCGGCACCCGCCGCAGCACACCGCGCACCCGCGCCCGGTTCTCGGGCACGGCCGGGTCGGTGTCGGGGGTGTTGGTGAACGCGCCGGGTGCCGAGCGCGGGACGGCGGCGAACCGGTCGGGCGTCCGGTGCCGGTCCGGCACGCCGCGCGCGGCGTCGGACAGCGACGCCACGAACCGGTCGCGCTCGCGGGTGAGCAGCGCCTCGTCCTCCGCGAGGTCGAACACCGCGGACATGAAGTTGTCGTCCGACGCGCCCTCCTCCAGACGCCGCACGAGGTAGGCGATCGCGACGTCGAACTCCTGCGGGGCGACCACCGGGGTGTAGAGCAGCACGTGCCCGACGTCCTGGCGCACCGCCTCGGCCTGGCCCGGCGCCATGCCCAGGAGCATCTCGATCTCGACGCGGTCGCGCACCCCGCGCTCTGCGGCCAGCAGCCAGGCGTGCGCGACGTCGAACAGGTTGTGCCCGGCCACGCCGAGGCGGACGTTGCGGACGCGGTCGGGGTGCAGCGCCCAGTCCAGCACGCGCTTGTAGTGCGCGTCCGTCTCCCGCTTGGTGCCCCAGGTCGCCAGGGGCCACCCGTGCAGCTCGGCCTCGACGCGCTCCATGGGCAGGTTGGCGCCCTTGACCAGGCGCACCTTGATGCCGGCGCCGCCGCGGGCGCGCCGGGCGGCGGCCCAGTCCTGCAGCCGGCGCATCGCGGGCAGGGCGTCCGGCAGGTACGCCTGCAGCACGACGCCCGCCTCCAGCCCGGTCAGGGACGGGCGGTCGAGCAGCCGGGTGAAGACCGCGACCGTCAGGTCGAGGTCCTTGTACTCCTCCATGTCGAGGGTCACGAGGGTGCGGGTGGGCGCGGCCGCGGCCTGCTCGAAGAGCGGGAGCAGGTGGTCGACCACGTCGGACACCGCCTCGTCGAACGCCCACGGCGCGTGCGGCGCCACCACGGACGACACCTTGACCGACACGTGGTCGACGTCGTCACGGGCGAGGAGGCGGCGCGTGCCCGCCAGCCGCCGTGCGGCCTCGCGGCGCCCCAGCACGGCCTCGCCCAGCAGGTTGACGTTCAGCCGGGTGCCGTCGCGGCGCAGCCGCGCGATGGCGGCGCCGAGCCGGGCGTCCGTCGCGTCGACCACCAGGTGGCCCACCATCGCGCGCAGGACCCGGCGCGCGACCGGCACGACGACGCCGGGCAGCGCCGGGGCGAGGGCACCACCGAGGCGCAGCGCCGCGCGCATCGGCGGTGGCAGGAACCGCGGCGGCCGTGCGGCGAGCTCACGCAGGCGGTGCGCCGCGACCCGGTCGTCCTCGGGGCGCACGACCCCGTCGACGAACGCGACCGCGAACTCCAGGCCGCCGGGCTCGTGCAGCAGGGCGGCGAGCCGGGCCGCCGCGGGGTCCACGGGGTGCCGGGCGGACCGGGTGACCCAGCGGCGCACGAGCGCCTCGACCTCGTCGACGTGGTGGGGGGAGGTGCCGGTCGTGGGGCCGTCGTCCGCCATGGTCTCCTCGTCCGCCGGTCCCGCCGGGTCTCGGCGGCAGGGTGCTGCCCAGTATCGGCATCGGTGCCGGGTCGGGCGAGAGGAGCAGGGCGGTGCGACGGGCGTGACGGTCGGTGCGGTGCCCGCGGCGGCCGGCGGGCGGTGCTGCCGCGTCAGCGCCGGGCGCAGTCCCGGCAGGTGCCGAAGAAGTCCAGCGAGTGCTCGACGTCCGTGAAGTCGTGGGTCGACGCGAGCGCCTCGACGATCCGCTCGAGCTCGGGTGCGGCGACGTCGGCCGTACGGCCGCACGTGCGGCACACGAGGTGGTGGTGGTGGTCGGTGCGCGGCGCGCAGCGCAGGTAGGTGTGCTCGCCCGTGGGCTGCAGCAGCACCTCGAGGTCGCCCTGCTCAGCCATCGCGTTCAGCGTCCGGTACACCGTGGCCAGGCCGATCTCCTGGCCGCGCTCCTGGAGCATCTGGTGGATCTGCCGCGCGCTGCGGAACTCGTCGACGTCCTCGAGCAGCTCGGCGATCGCCACACGCTGCCGGGTGACCCGCTGCCCGATCATCCTGGTCCTCACCCACCTCGTCGCTGTCGTTCTCAACGGGACACCGTAGTTGAGAATTCCTGTCGAGAGCGACGACGGGCACGACGGCACGCAGCCGCACCCCGGCACCGGGTGCCGAGTCGACCGACAGGGAGCCACCCGCCAGGGTCAGGCGCTCGGTGAGGCGCGCCAGGCCGGAGGACGTGACCGTCGCCGGCTCGAAGCCCGCGCCGTCGTCGACGACGTCGACCACGAGCCCGCCGTCCTGCGTGCCGAGCCGGACCGTCAGCGACGGGGCGTCCCCGTGCCGCACGGCGTTCGTCACCGCCTCCTCGACCACCCGCACGACGAGCAGCCGCTCGGCGTCCGTGGTCCGCAGCGCAGCAGGGTCGTCGAGCGCCCGCACCGAGGCGTCGACCTCGACGCGCGTCGCGGTGGCGGTGGGCAGCAGCCGGACGACGGCGCGCACGGCCGGGACCAGGCCGAGCTCCAGGTGGGCCGGGTAGAGCAGGCGGCTCAGCTCACGGATGTCGGTGCCGCGCACGTCGTCCAGGTCGTCCCGGACCGCGGTCACCAGCGCACGCCACGTGTCGGCGACCTCCGCGTCGGGCGCGGACGCGACGCGGCCCAGCTCGTGCACGGCCAGCGCCAGCCGTTGCTGCGCCGTGCCGTGCAGTCCTTCGGCGACGTCGCGCCGCACCCGCAGCTCCTCGTCGGCCAGCGCGGCCAGGGCGGCCGAGGCCTGGTGCGTGCGGCGTGCGACCTCGGCCGTACGGTCGCGCAGCCGCCGTTGGGCGTCGACCGCGAGGATCCCCACGACGCAGCCCACCCACACCACGGGCATGGCCCCGACGCCCTCGAAGAGCCGGAGGCGGGCGGACCAGGTGTCTCCCTGCAGCGCCGCCAGCACGCACAGGCGCACCGCGGACGCGATCACCCCGATGCCGAGCACCCGGCCGACGCGGGAGGCGGGGCGGCGTGGCACGTGCAGCCGCAGCGCCACCGCCACGAGCAGGGTCACGGCCGCGCTGACGAGGCTGGCGACCAGGCGCACCGTCGCCTGGGTCCATCTGGGGTCGACGGACACGGACTCGTGCGCCCACACCCCCTGCATGGCGGCCCCGACCGCCGCGGCGGTGGTGACGGCCGCGGTCGCGAACAGGAACGTGTGCAGGTCCTCGCGCCGCTCGGCCTCGGGGGCGGGGCGGTCGTCTGGGGTCGGGCCCCGGGGCGTGCGGTCCACGCCGGGGTATCGGTCGGTGCGGCCCGGAAGTGGAGGGCGTGGCGGCCGTGTCTCAGGCGCCGGTTCGCCGCGCCGGGCGTCCCCGTGCGGGCACGGCGGTCACGTCACCGCGCCGAGCTGCCAGGGCAGGAACTCGTCGCGGCCGAGGTCGAGCTCCTCGCTCACCGTGGCCCGCCCGGACGCCACCGCGAGGACGAGCTCGAGGATCTCCTCGCCGACGTCGTCGATGGTGGCGGTGCCCGTGACGATGCGCCCGGCGTCGAGGTCCATGTCCTCGCGCATCCGCTCGTACATCTCGGTGCTGGTCGCGACCTTGACGCACGGGGCGGGCTTGGCGCCGAGGACGGACCCGCGCCCGGTCGTGAAGACCACGACGGTCGCGCCGCCCGCCACGATGCCCGTCACGGACACGGGGTCGTAGCCGGGGGTGTCCATGAAGGTGAAGCCCTTGTCGACGACCGGCTCGGCGTACTCGTACACGGCCGTGAGCTCGGCCGTACCGCCCTTGGCGACCGCGCCGAGCGACTTCTCGAGGATGGTCGTCAGGCCCCCGGCCTTGTTGCCGGGCGAGGGGTTGTTGTCCAGCGTCCCGCCGCCCCGCGTCATGTAGTCCTGCCACCAGTCGATGCGGTCGAGCAGCCGCCGCCCGACGGCCTCGCTGACGGCACGGCGGGTCAGCAGGTGCTCGGCGCCGAAGACCTCGGGCGTCTCGGCCAGCACGCTCGTGCCGCCCTGCGCCACCAGCAGGTCCGACGCGCGGCCCAGGGCCGGGTTCGCGGTGATGCCGGAGTAGCCGTCGGAGCCGCCGCAGTTCAGGCCGAGGACCAGCTCCGCGGCCGGGACCGTCTCACGGCGGCGGCTCTCGAGGTCGTCGAGCATGGCCCGCACGACGGCGACGCCCGCGCGGACGGTGGCCCGGATGCCTCCGGAGTCCTGGATGGTCAGGTGCTCGACGAGCGTGTCGGGCGACGCGGGCAGGTCCGCGAGCAGCCCCTGGACCGCGAGCATCTCGCAGCCGAGGCCCAGCACCAGCAGGCCCTGCACGTTGGGGTGCGACGCGTAGCCGCGCAGCGTGCGGCGCAGCACCTGCCCGCCCTCGGACTCCGGCACCAGCCCGCACCCCGAGTCGTGGGTCAGGGCGACGACGCCGTCGACGTGCGGCCACGCGTCCATCACCGGACCGCGGAACTGGTCGGCGATCATGCGGGCCGTGGACGCCGAGCAGTTCACCGACGTGACGATGCCGACGTAGCTGCGCGTCCCCACGCGACCGTCGGCACGACGGAAGCCCTCGAAGGTCCGAGGCGTCGTGGCGGGCGGGATGGTCACGCGCGCCGTGCCGAACTCGTACTCGTGGGCCACGGCGTCCATGCCGAGGTTGTGCGCGTGGACGTGGGCGCCGGGCGCGACGTCGGCGGTCGTACGGCCGATGACCTGGCCGTACTTGTGCACCCGGGTGCCGGCGGGAAGGGGACGGACCGCGAGCTTGTGGCCGCGGGGGACGTCGTCCGCGGCCGTGACGACGGTGTCGACGAGCGCGACGGGGGCGCCCGCCGGGACGTCGACGACCGCGACGGCGACGTCGTCGCCCGGGGCGAGCAGCAGGGCGCTGCGCGGCTGTGCGGACGGTGCGGCGCCGGAGCGTCCGGGGGTGGCGAGGGACACCGGGTTCCTTGCGGTCGGCGGGGTGGGAAAACGCTTACATCGTGCCATGCGGTGACCGCGCCGTCGATGGTCGGCGACGCGACGGACGGTGGCGCGGAGGTCGGGCGCGGGGCCCGGCGAGCGGACCGTCGGCGGTGTGCGGCGTGCGCCGAGGTGCTCGTCGGTGTGGTGCTCCGACCGGTTCGCGCGCCCGCCGGCGTGCCGCTGCGCGAGCGCGGCTCGGCACGCAGGCCCGCCCCTGTGCGGCCACGCGGCGAGGCACCGGTCCGCGGGCACGGGTCCCGGTGCGGCACCACGAGCGACGCGACTCCCGTGCGCGATCCTCGGGCTGGATCCACGATGGTGGTGCTCAAGGCCGTCAGGCGGGCGATGACGGCCCCACCGCTGTCACCAACGGAGATGACATGACGACCACGCAAGAACCGCGCGTGCCCGAGTACACGCCGCAGGAACAGGCAGAGATCCTGCGCGACGACGCCGGGGTGCCCGTCGGTGTCGTCGAGACGCCACGGTGGACACCGGCGAAGGTCGCGCTCTGGGTGGCCGTCTCGCTGCTCGGGGCATGCGGCTGGACGATGCTCGCCGTCGTACGCGGTGAGCAGGTCAACACGATCTGGTTCGTCGTCACCGCGGTGTCGACGTACGCGATCGCGTACCGGTTCTACGCGCTGTACATCCAGCGGCGCATCATGCGGCCCGACGACCGGCGGGCGACCCCGGCCGAGCGCATCGACAACGGTCGGGACTTCGACCCCACCGACCGGCGGGTGCTCTACGGGCACCACTTCGCCGCCATCGCCGGTGCGGGGCCGCTCGTCGGGCCGGTGCTCGCGGCGCAGATGGGCTACCTGCCCGGCACGCTGTGGATCATCCTCGGCGTCGTCGTCGCCGGCGCGGTGCAGGACATGCTCGTGCTCTTCTACTCGATGCGTCGCGGCGGTCGGTCGCTGGGTCAGATGGCGCGCGACGAGATCGGGCCCTTCGGCGGCACGGTCGCGATCGTCGTCGTGTTCGTCATGCTCATGATCGTCCTGGCCGTGCTCGCGCTGGTCTGCGTCAACGCGCTCGCCGAGTCCCCGTGGGGCGTCTTCTCGGTCGGGTGCACCATCCCGATCGCGCTGCTGATGGGCCTGTACCTGCGCTACCTGCGCCCGGGTCGCGTCACCGAGGTGTCGGTCATCGGGTTCGTCGCCCTGCTGGCGGCGATCGTCGGCGGACGCTACGTCGCCGAGTCCTCGTGGGGCGATCTGCTCCACCTCACCCCGACGACGCTCGTGGTGTGCATGGTCATCTACGGGTTCTTCGCCGCCGTGCTGCCCGTGTGGCTGCTGCTCACGCCGCGCGACTACCTGTCGACGTTCATGAAGGTCGGCACGATCCTGCTGCTCGCCGTCGGCATCGTCGTCGTGCGGCCCATCGCGCAGATGCCGGACGTCACCGAGTTCGCGTTCAACACCGAGGGCCCGGTGTTCGCCGGTGCGCTCTTCCCGTTCCTGTTCATCACCATCGCGTGCGGCGCACTGTCCGGCATGCACGCGATGGTCGCCTCCGGGACGACTCCCAAGATGGTCCAGAAGGAGTCGCAGGTCCGCGTGATCGGGTACGGCGGCATGCTCATGGAGTCGTTCGTCGCCATCATGGCGCTGGCCGCCGCGGTGTCGCTCAACCAGGGCGTCTACTTCTCGATGAACATGTCCCCGGCGTCGATCGAGAAGACGGCCGGCGAGCAGTACTCGGCCAGCGGCACTGCCGAGGAGAACGCCGCGGCCGCCATCGCGAACCTCGGCGTCTCGGACCCCGCCGGGGAGCAGCCGGTGGTCACGTGGGACTCCGTCGTCGACGGTGAGGAGGTCACGCTCACCGGCGCCGCCGCCCTCGAGCAGGTCGCCGAGGACGTCGGCGAACCGTCGATCGTGTCCCGCACGGGCGGCGCACCGACGCTCGCGGTCGGCATGGCCAACATCATGCACAGCGTCGTCGGCGGCAAGGCGATGATGTCGTTCTGGTACCACTTCGCCATCATGTTCGAGGCGTTGTTCATCCTGTCCGCCGTGGACGCGGTGACCCGCGTGGCGCGCTTCCAGCTGGGGGACGCGATCGGCAACCTGGTGCCGAGGTTCCGGGACCCGGGCTGGCGTCTCGGGTCGTGGCTCACGACGGGCGTCGTCGTGGCGTCGTGGGGATCGCTGCTCCTCATGGGCGTCACCGACCCGAACGGCGGCATCCGCACGCTGTTCCCGCTGTTCGGCATCGCCAACCAGCTCATCGCTGCGAGTGCGCTGACGATCGTCACGGTGATGGTCGTCAAGAAGGGCTTCGTGAAGTGGGCCTGGATCCCGTTGCTGCCGCTCGCGTTCGACACCGCGACGACCTTCACAGCGTCGTACCAGAAGATCTTCTCCAGCGACCTGGAGGTCGGCTACTGGGCGCTGCACGACGCGACCAAGGCCGAGATCGCGGCCGGTGGGCTCGAGGGGCAGGCCCTCGCCGACGCGGAGGCCACCGTGCGCAACACCGCGATCCAGGGCACGCTGTCGATCCTGTTCGTCGTGCTCGTCGGGCTGCTCATGGCGACGGCCGTCGTCGCGGTCGTCAAGGCGCTGAAGGCCGGCGCGGGACGCGGGCGCGAGGTCGGGACGAGCGAGGACCCCGACGCACCGTCGCACTTCTACGCACCGTCCGGGCTGCTGGTGCCGACCCCGCTCGAGCGCAAGGTCGAGGCGGAGTACGCCGTGGTCGGCGATCCGACGCTGCTGGCGGGAGGGTCGCACTGACATGAGGAAGGTCCTGCGCGCCGTGCGGTGGTACGTCCGGGAGCTGACGGGTGAGGCGGCGTACGACCGGTACGTCGCCGTGCACGCCGCCCGACACGGCGGCCACCCGCCGCTGACCCGCGCCCAGTGGTGGCGGGCACGCGACGACGCGCGTGAGCGCGTGGCGCACGAGAGCTGCTGCTGAGAAGACGACCCGGGCCCGGGGCAGCACGACCCGGGCCCGGGGCGGGCGAGAGCCGGTCGGGTCCGGGTCCGTCGTCCGCGGTGCTGCGAGCACAGGCCAGGGCCCCGGGGGAACGGTGCGCGGACCCGGGCAGGCGGCGGCCCCCGAGGTCCTCGAGCGCGTGGTCCGAGTCACGCTCCCGGGATTTGACCGTGCGCTCAGCACCCGCGTAATGTTCTTCGAGCCCGCCCAGCAGGGAGGAACGGACACCGAGCAGTGCTTGGTGGCCGGTCCCCGCAGGAGCTGGGCATCTCCCGCACGGTGGTCCTCGGCGCTCAGCGCGTCGGGTAGAGTCGTGCGGCGGCGTTCGGATGGGTCCTGATCACTTCGGTGGTCGGGGGCACGCAGAACGCCTGGTAGATTGAAGATCGAACAAAGCCTCCTGCGGAAGACGCGAAAGCGTTGACGAGGATGCGCGTCTGTTCCTTGAGAACTCAACAGTGTGCCAAGTAGTCGATGCCATGTTTT
>JAEWEJ010000035.1 GCA_023389455.1 Actinomycetes bacterium
GCTCCGTGGTGCCGCGGGTGCGGCTCGGCAGCGCGTCGGCACGGTCGGTCCACGAGGGCGCCGGCCAGCCGGTGTCCGCCGGGGCGGACGCGCTCGACGTCTCGGGCTCGAGCGTCGGCACGGCGAAGCCGGTCGCGTCCGCGGGCGCCGCGGGGGCGATGTCGCGGCCGCGGAAGCCGGAGAACAGGCCGGCGCGCGAGGCCGGGTCCGCCGGTGCGGAGGCAGCCCGGGACTCGTCGTCCTGCGGGTCGTTCGCCCAGGCGGACGTCGCCGCCCGCGCACGGGTGGGCAGTCCGGCCCGTCGCGGGGCCGCCGCGACCGCGGGCGCCCACTCCCCGGTGTCGACCGACAGCTCGGGCGACAGGGTCGTCTCGGGCGCCGCCGGCAGGACGATGTTGTCCTCGTCGAACGTCTTGCGGGACCGCGTCGGCAGACCACCGGGACCACCGGGACCACGCAGCGTCGGCACCGGGATCGGCGCGTCGTCCTGGTACGGCGCGGACGCGGCGGCGGGGCGGCCGACGGGCTCGGCCTCGTCGCCGCGGCGACGGCGCGGCAGGCCCAGCGACGTCTCGCCGTCGGTGAGCTCGGCCAGGTCGACGGCGCGGACCTCGGGGGCCTCGATCTCGGGCAGCGCCGACGACGTCGCGGGGGCCTGGGCGGGAGGCAGCGCGCCGTAGCCGTTGACCTCGTTGGCGGAGAACAGCGTGCTGGGGAACTGCACGAGGGCCTCGGTGCCGTTGCCGCCCGCGCGCTTGCGCAGGGTCACGTCCGCGCCGAGGCGCTGGGCGATGCGGCCGACCACGAAGAGGCCGAGGCGCTGGGCACCGAGGGCGTCACCGGCGGACACGGACACGATCTTGCGGTTCGCGGCCTCGATCTCCGCGTCCGTCATGCCCAGGCCCTGGTCGGTGATCCGGACGACGACCGACGCGCCGCTGACACCGGTGGTGACGACGACCGGGGTCTCGGGCTCCGAGAAGACGGTGGCGTTCTCGAGGAGCTCGGCCAGCAGGTGTGCCGCGGAGAGCGCGTTGAAGCCCAGCATGTGCGGGTCGACCTGGAGGTCCAGCTCGACCCGGTCGTACTGCTCGATCTCGGACGACGCCGTACGGATGACGTCGGACAGCGGCATCGCGTCGCGCAGACGACGACCGGAGTCGATGCCGGCGAGCACGAGGAGCGACTCGGCGTTGCGGCGCATCCGGGTCGCGAGGTGGTCGAGGCGGAAGAGGTTGGCCAGGGTGCCCGGGTCCTCCTCGGCACGCTCCAGCGAGTCGATGAACGACAGCTGGCGGTTGAGCAGGACCTGGTCGCGACGGGCGACGTTGACGAACATCTCCGCGATCGAGCCACGCAGCGCGGCCTGCTCCTGCGCGACCTGCACGGTCGTCGCGTTGACCGCGTTGAACGCCTGGGCCAGACGGCCGACCTCGTCGCTCGAGCGGACGGGGATCGGGGCCAGCGTGATCTCGGGGCCCTCGCCCGGCGTGGCCACCTGCTCGACGAGTCGCGGCAGCTGCTCGCGGACGTCGGCGGCCGCGCTGGTGAGGCGACGCAGCGGGACGACGATGGAGCGGGAGACCGTGACGGCGATGACGAAGGAGGCGACGAGCGCGAGGAGCGCGAGGGCGACGGTCACGAGCGCGGTGTCGCGGGCGGCGGCCACACCCTCGGACGCGACCTCCCCGGCGCCCGCGAGGACGCCGGCGTCGACCTGGTCGGCCATCGTCATCTGGTTCGTGGTCTGCGTGAGCCACTCCGCGGGGTCCACCGTCGCGATGGCGGCCATGGAGCCCTGGGTGAACAGTCCGCGCATGGCCAGGAGCTTGGCCGTCGGGTCGGCGGTCGCGACCGCCACGCCGTCGATGCCCAGGTTCGAGACCGCGATGCGGGCGCGCTCACGGGCGATCTCGGTCTGGACGGTCTGCGACTGGAAGCTCCGGGACAGCGCCGGGCTCTCGGTCTGCGCCCACTTCAGCTCGATGCCGGTCACGTACTCGTTGACCAGGGAGTCGGTGAACAGCGCGAGCTCGAGGTCGGCGGCGACGTAGCTGGCGAGGTTCCGGTCGCGCAGCGAGTCGCCGACCGACTCGGTGGCGCGCGTCTGGCCGTCGAGGATCTTCTGGAACGCGTTCTTGATGACGGCGCGCTGGGCGTTGGTGTCGACACGCTCGCGGAGCTGCGGCAGGGCGGTGCGGTACAGCTCCTGCTGCTCGCGGAAGTCACGGACGACGGAGTCGGGGAACTCGCTGAGGTCGATCTCCCCGGTGACCTTGCGGGCCGCACCGAGTGCGCTGTCCGTCGCCTTGCGCGCGGCCTGGACCTCCTCCGGCGCGGCGCCGGTGAGCGTGAGGATCCGCTCCTGCTGGAACGCCGCCGTCAACGGGCTCAGCGCATCGAGCGTGCGCACCACGGTCTCCGACGCCCTCGCGTACCGAAGGTCCTTGATGGCCCCGTACGAGATGTACGCACCGGCCACGAGCAGGACGATCATGGGCACCGCGAGGACCGCCAGGACCTTGGCGCGGATGCCGAGCCGTCGCAGCATGTCGATCCTTTCCTTCGCCCGACGTCGGACGCTCACTGCGATACCGCTCGCGCCCCTCACGCAGCCACCGCCGGTGACTGCCGTCTGCGCTTCATCGGTACCTGGACACCGGACCATTAGCCCGCCGCCCGAGTTTGCCATGGACGCGACCTCCGCCGATACGCCGCGAAGTCCGCAAAATCGGACACGCTCGCGCTCCGTCGTCCCGGCGCGCCTGCGTGCGGCCCGGGAACCCGCCACCTACCGTCCCGAGGGTGCGTGCCGTCGTCGTGACCTCACCGGGCGGTCCGCGCGTGCTCGCGGTCGACCGGGTGCGGGACCCCGCGCCAGGTCCCGGGCAGGTGCTCATCGACGTCGTCGCCGCCGGGGTCAACCGCGCTGACCTGCTGCAACGCGCGGGACACTACCCGCCGCCGCCGGGCGCGCCGGCGTGGCCGGGGCTCGAGGTGTCCGGCGTCGTGCGGGCCACCGGTGCCCCCGCCGACGGCCCGCACGACGCCCTGGTCGCGGGGCCGCGCGTCGGCGATCGGGTCGCTGCGCTCCTGGCCGGCGGCGGTTACGCCGATCGGGTGGCCGTGGACGCCGCTCTCACGCTCCCCGTGGGCGGGACGGTCACCGTCGAGGACGCCGCGGCACTGCCCGAGGCGCTGGCCACGGTGTGGTCCAACCTCCGCGCGGCGCACCTGGCGCCCGGGGAGAGCGTCCTGGTGCACGGCGGGTCGGGCGGGGTCGGCACCGTGGCGGTGCAGCTCGCCCACGCCCTCGGGCACCGGGTGCTCGCCACCGCGGGCGGCCCCGAGC
>JAEWEJ010000063.1 GCA_023389455.1 Actinomycetes bacterium
GGTGCGACCGGTGCGGCCGCCTGCTGCTGCAGGGCGCCTGCGGCACCGCCGGCCGCGTTCAGGCCGAGGCCGAGCACCGCCATGTTCGCGGCGCCGCCACCGCCCTCGCCGGCGGCCTGCATGCCACGGGCGACCGACTGCTGCAGGAACGAGTTGCCGCGGTTCCCGGACAGCGCGTCGGCCTTCTTGACGTCGCTGAGCAGCGCACGGGTGTCCTCGTCGTACTCGATCGCGGCGATCGCGACCTTGACGATCGTGAGGCCGCGGTGCGAGGTCCACTGGAACCCCTCCTCCACGGCCCCGGCGAGCGCGAGCCCGAACCCGACGGCGTCGCTCTGGATGCGGGTGATGCGGTTGCCCTGCGCGGGGTCGTTCGTGTAGCGCGAGAACGCACCGCCGAGCGACCCGACGACCTCGGTGAACAGCTGGCTCGCCGCCGGGTTGTCCATGTCGGAGAAGTCGAAGACCGGGGCCCCGGCGGACAGGTACGACAGCGGCACGAAGCCCTTGACCAGCAGGATCGGGTCGACGATCCGCAGCGTGTACGTGCCGCGTGCGACCGCGCCGACCTGCGCGTTCAGGTACGCGTCGTCCCAGTAGATCTCGGACTGCGTACCGAACCGGTTGTTCGGGATCTCCTTGAGGTTCACGTAGAACGCCAGCTGCTGCGACCCCGGCTGCCCGCCGAACTTGAACCGCTCCCACGACGTGAGGACCGTCGAGGCCAGGATGCCGTCGCCGGAGAACACCGACCGCGAGCTGGGGTCCTGGGACGTGTACTCGTACCCACCCGGCTCGGCGACGAGCCCGGTGAGCTGGCCGTCCTGGAACGTCAGCAGCGCGTACCCCTCGGGCACGACGATCCGGCTGCCGTTGGTGATGATGTTGTCCGACGCCTTGGTGTTCGACCCCCGGCCGGCGTTCTGGCCCCGCGGCACCGCGGGGAAGATCGCGGCGGTCGGCGGCAGGCCGTCCGGCGGGGTCAGGAAGTCGCGCCACTGGTCCGCCAGGGTGCCGCCCAGTGCACCGGCGAATGCCTTGATGAATCCCACGCCACTCCTCAGGTCGAGCCCGGCGGGGCCCTGGCCTGGGCGCCCGCCTCGGACAGGCCCGGACAGTAACGACCGGCGGCATGCCCGGGGCCTGGTCGTGCCGAACGTCCGGGAAGGGTTCGGCACTGCACACCGCTGCCCACCGTCCGGGTGACGCCGGGACCCGAACGGCCGCACGGCGCGCCGCCCTCCCCCGGGGCGCAGCAGGTGTCTCGACGTCGACTAATGTCGCACCATGGCCGACAGCGACACCGCAGGCCCGCCCCGCGACGAGGTCGACCGCATCGTCCTCGCGTGGCAGCGCGAGCGTCCGGACCTGGACGTGATGCCCCTCACCGTGCTCTCGCGGGTCAGCCGGCTCGCCCGGCACCTCGACCTCGCGCGACGCCGTGCGTTCGCCCGGCACGGCCTGGAGACGTGGGAGTTCGACGTCCTGGCCGCGCTGCGGCGCGCCGGCGCCCCGTACCGGCTGTCCCCCGGCGCCCTGCTCACCCAGACCCTCGTGACCAGCGGCACCATGACCAACCGCATCGACCGGCTGGCGGAGCACGGGCTCGTCGAGCGCCAGCCGTCGCCCGACGACCGGCGCGGGGTCCTGGTCACCCTCACCCCGGCCGGCCTGCAGCGGGTCGACGAGGCGTTCGCGGACCTGCTGGACGTCGAGCGCGGACTGCTCGGGGACCTGCCGGAGGCGGACCGCGAGCGGCTGGCCGCGCTGCTGCGCGACATGCTCACGCTCTTCGACGGGTCCTGACGCCGCGCGCGTGGGCCGTGCCCGTCAGCCGCCGACCGGGCGGTCCGGCCGCAGGTGCTGCGCCAGCCGGTCGAGGGAACGCTCGGCGGGCAGCCGGTGGCGGTCCAACCAGGAGCGCACCGGGGTGGTCCCGTCGGGGACGAGGCGGTACGTCCGTACCCGGCCGACCTTCTGCGACACGACCACGCCGGCGCGCTCGAGCACGGCCAGGTGCTGCACCACCGCCGACATCGACATCGTGAACGGCTCGGCCAGGGTGGTCACCGACGCCGCCCCGCGCGCGAGCCGCTCGACGATCGAGCGCCGCGTCATGTCGGACAGCGCGTGGAACAGCCGGTCGAGCTCGGCCTCCGGTGACGGCGAGGGCACCTCGACCGGTCGCATGTAGGCCCGCCCAGGGGCACCGCCCGCCTGTCCTGCGTCGCCCGGCATGTCACCGCCCGTCGTCGTCGCACCGTGCTCGTCCCCATCCTGCGGACGATCCGCGGGACGCGCCACGGCTCAGCCCGCGGTCTCGGCCGCGTCGAGCCAGGCGGCCTCCAGCTCGTCACGCTCGGCCGCGAGCGCCCGCAGCTCGGTGTCGAGGGCGGCGACGGCGGTGTGGTCGGTGGCCTGCGCGGCCATCCGCGTGTGCAGGTCGGCCTCCTGCGCCGCGATCCGCTCGAGGCGTCGCTCGATCCGCTGGACCTCCTTGCGGGCGGCCCGGACCTCGGCGGCCGACGG
>JAEWEJ010000123.1 GCA_023389455.1 Actinomycetes bacterium
CCCCCCCCCCCCCCCCCACGCCGCACCGGGCAACCCCTGACCCGCGACGGTGCGGGTCGTGACAGGAGGGAGTGGTGTCGTGGCGGTGATCCTCGACGACACAGCGGCCGACGTGCCGGGGACGACCCCGGTCCGCGCGCTCGTGCAGGACAGGAGGCGCAGGACCCTCGGCGGGCACCTGCGCACCAAGTGGCAGCTGTGGCTCATGCTCGCGCCGGCCGTCGTGGTGACGGCCGTGTTCGCGTACGTCCCGATGTACGGGATCCAGCTCGCCTTCCGTGAGTTCGACTTCGCCGCGGGGCTCACCGGCGGCAAGTGGGTCGGGTTCAAGTACTTCCAGCAGTTCTTCGACAGTCCGCTGTTCTGGGACCTGGTCCGCAACACGGTCGCCATCAGCCTCACGACGCTGCTGGTCGGGTTCATCGCCCCCGTCATGCTGGCGCTGACGGTGAACCAGATCGTCGGCCCGCGTCGCAAGCGGTTCACGCAGACCGCGACCTACCTGCCGCACTTCATCTCGATCGTCGTGGTGGTCGGCATGCTGCAGGTCTTCCTGTCGCCGACGTCGGGCGTGATCCCGAACTTCCTCGGCCTGTTCGGCGTGGAGGGGACCAACTACCTGGGCAACCCGGGCTCGTTCGTCCCCGTGTACGTGATCTCCGAGGTCTGGCAGCACTGCGGCTGGAACAGCATCATCTACCTCGCCGCGCTGTCGAGCATCGACACCCAGCTGTACGAGGCCGCACGTG
Source organism: Actinomycetes bacterium (assembly GCA_023389455.1). GTDB lineage: Bacteria > Actinomycetota > Actinomycetes > Actinomycetales > Cellulomonadaceae > Cellulomonas. The sequence goes on from JAEWEJ010000123.1 coordinate 750, forward strand.
TGGACGGCGCGAGCCGACCGCAGATCATCCGTCATGTCGACCTGCCCGCCCTCGTGCCGACGATGGTCGTGCTGTTCATCCTCAACATGGGCGGCGTGCTGAACGCCGGCTTCGAGAAGATCTTCCTCATGCAGAACCCGCTGAACCTGCCGGCGTCGGAGGTCATCTCCACCTACGTCTACAAGATCGGCATCCTGCAGAGCCAGTTCAGCTACTCCACCGCCATCGGCCTGTTCAACACCGTCATCAACTTCGCCTTCCTGGTGCTGACCAACCAGCTCGCCAAGAAGTTCGCGAACACGAGCCTGTGGTAACCGGGAGGACGACCATGCTCACGACGTCCCTGCGTCGCAGGACACCCGGCGACCTGCTCTTCTCGATCGGTATCGGCACCGTCGTCGCGCTCGTGCTCTTCGCGACGATCTACCCGATCTGGTTCGTCTCGATCGCGTCGGTCAGCGACCCCACGATGGTGGCGACCGGCAAGGTCTGGCTCATCCCGCAGGGGTTCAGCACCTTCGGCTACGAGCAGATCCTCGCCGACGACCGCATCTGGACCGGCTACCGCAACACGCTCCTGTACACCGTGGTCGGCACCGCGCTCAACCTCGTGGTCACCCTGCCGGCGGCGTACGCGCTGTCGCGGCGCGAGTTCGCGCCGCGCAGGCCGCTGATGTTCTTCTTCGCCTTCACGATGTTCTTCAGCGGCGGCCTGATCCCGACCTACCTGCTGTACCGGGACCTCAACCTGCTGGACAACTGGCTGGTCTTCATCATCCCGTCGGCGCTGAACGTCTACAACCTCATCATCGCCCGCGCGTTCTTCGAGAACTCGTTGCCGGAGGAGCTGTTCGAGGCCGCCACCCTCGACGGGGTGGGCTACCTGAAGTTCTTCTGGTCGATGGCGCTGCCGCTGTCCAAGGCGATCATCGCCGTGATCGGGCTGTACTACCTCGTCCAGCACTGGAACGACTTCTTCACCGGCCTGATCTTCGTGCGGGACTACGACAAGCAGCCCCTGCAGATCGTGCTGCGCGACATCCTGCTGTCCAACCAGGCGTTCGCCGGCGGGGCGGGCGGGGCGGGTGGCTCGGGCGGCGGCGCGTACGCGCAGCAGTTCGCCGACCAGATCAAGTACGGCGTCATCATCGTCTCGACGCTGCCGGTGCTCCTCGTCTACCCCTTCATCCAGAAGTACTTCGAGAAGGGCGTCATGGTCGGGTCGGTGAAGGGCTGATGGGCCGGCTCCTCGGGTGGCACACCCGGGTCGGCGACCAGGGGCTGCGGCTGCTGGTGCTGCACCTGCTGTGGATCGGGTGGACGCTGCGCGGTGGCGTCGTGCTGGGGCTGTTCCCTGCGTCGGCAGCCGTGCAGGCCGTGGTCCGGCGGGACGCGATGCGCGGTGTGGAGGGCCGGGGCCTGCGTGCCGTGCGCGCGGAGTTCCGCGCCGCCTGGCGCGCCGAGCTCGTGCCGGCCAACGCGCTGGGCTACGTCGTCCTCGGGCTGGCGGGCGTGCTCGTGCTGGACCGACGGGTGCTCGCCACGCTGGACCTCGGCGCGGCGGGGCCGGTCCTCGCGGGGCTGCTGACCGTGCTCACCGTCACGTCCTTCGTGGTCTGCGCCGTGCTGCCGGTCCTGGCGTCCCACTACGCCGAGAGCCCGGTACGCCTGCTGCGCCGGGCCGTGCTGCTCGTCGCCGCCCGCCCCGCGCTCGCGCTGGGCAACGCGGTGGTGGTCGGCACGGTGCTGTGCCTCTACTACGTGGTGCCGGGCCTGGGGCCGGTGTTCGGCGTCGCGCTGCCGGCGTGGCTGTCGTTCGCGACGCTCTGGGGCAGCGGCGTCCTGCCGGCGGCCGGCCCGGCCGCCCCGGCGGCCGCCGAGACCCCCGCCCACGCCTGAGCGTGACCCGCGAACCGTCCGTACCGTCCTGACCGCAGCTCTGTTCGGCGACCCCTCGTCGCACCCGACCTCGACGCACACCATCCCCGACCACCGCACCGGCACGACCGGGCGGGAAGGACGCAGACCCGTGACGTACCCGTTCGACATCGACGCCGGCACCCTCGTCTGGCGGGGCGACGGCGAGACCCTCGTGGTCGAGCCCTGGGGACGCGACAGCGTCCGCGTGCGCGCGGCGCTGGGCGACGTCGTGGACGCCGACTGGGCGCTGCTGGCGCCCGACCCCGAGGCGCACGCGGACGCGCGCGTGGTCGTGGACGGGGCGACGGCGACGCTGACGAACGGCCGGATCCGGGTCGTGGCGACGGCGACGAGCGGCAAGGACTGGCAGACGGGCGCGCTCGTGCACGACTGCCGTCTGAGGTTCGAGGACGCCGACGGCCGCACGCTGTTCTCCGAGGTGCCGTCGGGGGGAGCGCTCAAGCTGCGGGCGCGGACGTACCGCCCGCTGCCGGGCGGCGGCGTGCAGGCCGGGCTGGCGCTGCAGGCCCCGGCGGACGAGCACCTGGCGGGCATGGGGCAGTACCAGCAGGACCTCGTCGACCTCAAGGGGTGCACGCTCGAGCTCGCGCAGCGCAACTCGCAGGCGAGCGTGCCGTTCGTGCGGTCCAGCGCCGGTTACGGGTTCCTGTGGCACAACCCGGCGATCGGGCGCGCGACGTTCGCCGCCAACCGCACGGAGTGGACGGCCGCGAGCTGCCGCCAGCTCGACTACTGGGTGACCGCGGGCGCGACGCCCGCGGACGTCAGCCGCCGGTACGCGGAGGCGACGGGGCACGCGCCGATGATGCCGGAGCACGGCCTGGGGTTCTGGCAGTGCAAGCTGCGCTACTCGAGCCAGGCCGAGCTGCTGGAGGTCGCACGCGAGCACGTCGGGCGCGGCCTGCCGCTGGACGTGATCGTCGCGGACTTCTTCCACTGGCCGCACATGGGCGACTTCCGGTTCGAGGACGAGTTCTGGCCGGACCCGGCGGCGATGGTCGCCGAGCTGCGCGAGCTGGGCGTCGAGCTCATGGTCTCGGTCTGGCCGCAGGTGTCCCTGGAGTCGGAGAACTTCCCGGAGATGGCGCGGCGGAACCTGCTGGTGCGGACCAACCGCGGCATCGACGTGCAGATGTGGTTCGGCGGGCCGAGCCGGTTCGTCGACGCGACGAACCCCGCCGCGCGGGAGTTCCTCTGGGACAGGTGCCGGGAGGGCTACGCGCGGCACGGCATCCGGCTGTTCTGGCTCGACGAGGCGGAGCCCGAGTTCGGCGTGTACGACCACGACGCGTACCGGTTCCACGCCGGGCAGGGCACGGAGGTCGCCAACTGGTACCCGCAGGCCTTCTCCCGGGCGTTCTTCGAGGGCCAGCGGGCGGACGGCGAGGACGAGGTCGTCAACCTGGTCCGGTGCGCGTGGGCGGGCTCGCAGCGCTACGGCGCGCTGGTCTGGTCCGGTGACATCCACTCCGACTTCCCGACGCTGCGCCGGCAGATCGTCGCGGGCGTGCACATGGGCGCCGCGGGCATCCCGTGGTTCACCACCGACATCGGGGGTTTCGGCGGTGGCCGCACCGACGACCCGGCGTTCCACGAGCTGCTCGTGCGCTGGTTCCAGGTGGGCACCTTCCTGCCGGTCATGCGGCTGCACGGCGACCGTGCCCCGGCACGGCCCGTGCGCGCCGCCGACGGGTCGGAGCGCAACCCGACCGGGGCCGGCAACGAGCTGTGGTCCTTCGGCGCGCCGGTGTACGACGTCCTCGAGCGGTACGTGCACCTGCGGGAGGACCTGCGCGACTACACGCGCGCGCTCATGGCGGAGGCGCACGCCGACGGGCAGCCCGTCATGCGCGGCCTCGCGCACGAGTTCCCGGACGACCCGCAGGCGTGGCACGTGGCCGACCAGTACCTGTACGGCCCGTCCCTCCTGGTGGCCCCGGTGCTGGAGGCCGGCGCGACGTCGCGCCGCGTCTGGCTGCCGCAGGGCGCCACGTGGACGTCGCTCGTCACGGGGGAGGTCCACGACGGCGGCTGCTGGCTGGACGTCGACGCGCCGTTGGCCACGATCCCCGTCTTCGCGCGCGACGGGGCGCTCGCCGGGCTGGTGGGCCGCGTCCCCTCGTCCTGACACCCGTCCCACCTGCCGGCGGCCCGGCCGCCGACCCTGCCCGGGCCGCCCCGGACCCCACTGCTCCCGGAGGTTCTCCATGCTGCACGCCGACGTGCCGGCCGACGCCGCGGCCGGCTCCCCGCGCCCCGCGGGTGCGTTCCCGCTCTCCGCCGTCCGGCTCCTGCCCGGTCCCTTCCGTACTGCGCAAGAGGCCGACGTCCGCTACGTCCTGGCCCTCGACGCGGACCGCCTCTGCGCGCCGTACCTGCGGGAGGCCGGGCTCGAGCCGGAGGCGCCCGGCTACGGCAACTGGGAGGGGGACGGGATGGGCGGCCACATCGGTGGCCACTACCTGTCGGCGTGCGCCAAGCTCTGGGCCGCGACGGGTGACCCACGCCTGCGGGAGCGCCTCGAGCACGTCCTGGACGTCCTCGAGCGGTGTGCGGCCGCGGTCGGGACCGGCTACCTCGGGGGCGTGCCCGGCGGAGCACGCCTCGGGCAGGAGCTCGCTGCCGGTGAGGTGGACGCCGACACGTTCAACCTGAACGGCCGGTGGGTGCCTCTCTACAACCTGCACAAGACCTTCGCCGGCCTCCTCGACGCCGCGACGTACGGCGGGTCGCACCGGGCGCTGACGCTCGCGGTCGCGTGGGCGGGCTGGTGGTCGGGCGTCAGCGCGGCGATGAGCGACGACGACTTCGAGGAGATGCTGACGACGGAGTTCGGGGGGATGGCCGACGCGTTCGCCACCCTCGCGCAGCTCACCGGTGATCCGCAGCACGTGGCGCAGGCGCGCCGCTTCGGGCACCGCGACGTGCTCGCGCCCCTCGTGGCGGGGCGGGACGAGCTCGACGGCCTGCACGCCAACACGCAGATCGCGAAGGCGGTCGGCTGGGCGCGGCTCGCGGCGGTCACGGGGGAGACGGGCTACCGCGACGCGGCGGACGCCTTCTGGCGCACGGTCGCCACGCGCCGCACGGTGGCGATCGGGGGCAACAGCGTCCGTGAGCACTTCCACGCGGCCGACGACTTCACGCCGATGGTGACCGACCCGCAGGGGCCGGAGACGTGCAACACGTACAACATGCTCAAGCTCACGGCCCTGCGCTTCGAGGCGACGGGCGACGTCGCCCTGCTCGACATGTACGAGCGCGCGACGTACAACCACGTGCTGTCCACCCAGCACCCGGACCGGGGCGGGTTCGTGTACTTCACGCCGCTGCGCCCGGCCCACTACCGCGTGTACTCCCGGCCGGAGACGTCGATGTGGTGCTGCGTCGGCTCCGGCATGGAGAACCACGCGACCTACGGCTCGCTCGTGTTCTCCCGGTCCGGTGACGACCTCGCCGTGAACGTCTACCTGGCCGCGGAGCTGGACTGGTCGGCACGCGGGCTGCGGGTCCGTCTGGAGGCGGACCTGCTCCGGTCGGACACCGCCGTCGTGCGCCTGGTCGCGGCGGTGCCCGTCGCGGCGGGACTGCGCCTGCGGCACCCGGGCTGGGCGTCCGCCGTGCAGGTCGAGGTCGACGGCGGACCCGTCGAGGCGGCTCTCGAGGACGGGTACCTCGTCGTCCGTCGCACGTGGACCGGCGAGCACACGGTGACCGTGCGGTTCACCACGGGCCTGCGTGCCGAGCCGCTGCCCGACGGGTCCGCGTGGGTCGCCTACCGGTGGGGGCCCGTGGTGCTCGCCGCGTCGTCCGGCACCGACGACCTCGACGGGCTGCTGGCCGGTGAGGAGCGGATGGGGCACGTCGCGTCCGGCCCCGCACGGCCGCTCAGGGCCACGCCCGTGGTGGTCGCCGACGGCGACCCGGCGGGCGCGGCGGCGCTCGTGTCCCGGGACCCCCTGACCGTGGACCTCGCCGTGGACGCCGAGGACGCCGAGGGCGTCGCGGGGTCCGGCACCGTGCGGCTGGTGCCGTTCGTGGCGCTGCACGACACCCGCTACACCGTCTACTGGCCGGTCGGGCCTGACGCGCGGGCGCGACGGGCGGAGCTGGCCGCACTCGACGCGGCACTCGCCCCCGCGCGGGCGGTGGTCGACGAGGTCGCGGCCGGCGAGCAGCAGCCCGAGTCCGACCACGCGTTCGCCGGCGAGCGCACCCGGGCCGCGACGGGCGGCGACGTCCGCGCGCGCGTGGCCGCCGGGTGGTTCTCGTACACGCTGCGGGACCCGCAGGGCGCGGCGCGCACGCTGCGCGTCACCTTCGTCGAGCCGCCCGCCGACGACCCCCGCGCGCACGACGTCCGAGTGTGCGGGGTCCTCGTGCGGCCCGACGCGACCACGGCGCTCGACGGCGTCGTGCACCAGGACTTCCCGCTGGGCGACACGGTCCGTGACGAGACGGGCCGGGTCGTCGTCTCCGTCCACGCCCGCCACGGGCTGCCGACGCCGGACGTGCTGGCGGTGCGCCTGCTCGCCGGCTGACGGCCGAGCCGCCGCCGATCGGCCGTCCCGGGCTGTGACCGGCCACGCGGGCGTCGTGCGGGGCACGACGCCCGCGTCGCGGTGCGGTTCAGCCGGTCGGGAGGTCGCCGGTCGCGCCGACGTGCGCCGGCCGACGGCCCGTGGCGCGCGCCCGGGCAGGAGCAGGTCGGGTCCGCACCGCCAGGTGACGCAGAGGTCGGGCCCGTCCGTGTGGGGAGAGCTCGTCGTTCGCGTGTGCGCGATCGGGGAAGTGGTGGATCAGGCGGCCGGACAGCCCGCCCCGGCACGGGCGGGCTGTGGGCGAGGTCACGGGCTCGCTGCACGCCACGGCCGCGTCCACGGCTTGGCAGGGGGCACCAGCCGCGGATCTCGCCGGCAGCGGACGCTTCTCCGGCCAGGGCCCGTTGTGCGCCGTGCACGCAGCGGGCCGGTCCGTGCGCGTGGCGACGGCGAGCGGGCGTGCGGCGCGCTGATGCCGGACGGGGGCGCAGAGGGAACCGGTGCACGCTTCTGCTGACACGACGAAGGCCCCAGGTCGATGACCTGGGGCCTTGCTGGTGGGCGATACTGGGATCGAACCAGTGACCTCTTCCGTGTCAGGGAAGCGCGCTACCGCTGCGCCAATCGCCCATGGGGGAGTTCAT
>JAEWEJ010000136.1 GCA_023389455.1 Actinomycetes bacterium
GGGCACGAGCGCGCCGACGAGGTCCGCGCACGCGTCGACCTGCGGCCCTACGCCGCGACGGACGGTGCGGGCGAGGCGGCGTGGTGGGTCGTGTCGGACCTCGGCGAGCTCGCCACCGGCGCCGCCCTGCGCACCGACCACGTGCTGGGCGTCGGCGGGGCGTCCGTGACGCTCGCGCAGGCCACGGTGCGCGACCCGCGCGGTCGCGTGCTCGACCTGGGCACGGGCTGCGGCGTGCAGGCGCTGCACGCCAGCCGGCACGCGCAGCACGTCGTGGCCACCGACCTGTCGACGCGGGCGCTGGCGTTCGCCCGGTTCACGACCGCCCTCGCGGGCCTCGGGCCGGACCGCGTCGAGCTGCGGGCGGGGTCGATGCTCGAGCCGGTCGCCGGCGAGGCGTTCGACCTGGTCGTCAGCAACCCGCCGTTCGTCATCACCCCGCGTCGGGGCGACGTCCCCGCGTACGACTACCGCGACGGTGGCCGCGCGGGCGACGACCTGGTGCGCGACCTGATCACGGGCGTGGGGGGCGTCCTCGCGCCGGGCGGCGTCGCGCAGATGCTGGCCAACTGGGAGGTGCGCGACGGCGAGCAGTGGCACGAGCGCATCGGCGCGTGGGTCGACGCGTCCGGCCTGGACGCGTGGGTCGTGCAGCGCGACGAGCAGGACCCCGCGCAGTACGCCGAGACGTGGATCCGCGACGGCGGCACCACACCGGCGGACCACGACGTGTGGACCGCGCGGTACGGCGCGTGGCTCGACGACCTGGCGTCCCGCGACGTCGCGTCGGTCGGGTTCGGGATCGTCACGCTGCGGCGCCCGCACGACGGGGCGCCGACGCTGCGCCGCCTGGAGTCCGTCACGGGCACGGTGCGCCAGCCGCTCGGGCCCGTCATCGCCGCGGGCCTCGCCGCGCACGACCTGGTCACGGGCCTGTCCGACGCCGCGCTGGCCGACCTGCGGCTGGCCTACGCCCCCGACGTCACCGAGGAGCGGTACCTGCAGCCCGGCGCGTCCGACCCGCGGGTGGTCCTGCTGCGCCAGGGCGGCGGGTTCGGGCGCACGGTGCAGGCCGGCACCGCCCTCGCGGCGTTCGTCGGGGCGTGCGACGGCGAGCTCACCGCGGGCCGGATCATCGGCGCCCTGGGCGCGCTGCTGGACGTGCCGGCGTCGGACGTCGCCGCCGACGTGCTGCCGGACGTGCGCGGGCTGCTCGCCGACGGGCTGCTCGCTCCCGCCTGACCCCGTCGTCCCGTCCCCGCCGCTCGCCCGGTGGTGCGACGTCGGCGGGTTCTCCCTCTCCCGGGGGCGGACGGTGCGGCTGCTGGTCGTAGGCTCGCCCTGGCCGCGGCGGTGCGGTGCGGTGCGGGGGAGGGCAGGAGGCACGATGACGACGCAGGACCAGGACGGGACGCCCACGGTCGCGGTGCTCGGTGGCGGGGTGATGGGCGGCACGCTCGTGGCCGCGCTGCGCACGGGCGGCTGGCCGGGGGACCGGATCACGGTGGCCGACCAGGACGGTGCGAAGGCCGCCGCGCTCGCGGACGAGCACGGCGTGCGCGCGGCGGGCAACGACGAGGCCGTCGCGGGTGCCGACGTCGTGCTGCTGGCCGTGAAGCCCGACGTGGTGCCGGCGGTGCTCGCGCAGGTGGCGCCCGTGCTGCGGGCCGGTGGGCTCGTCGTCAGCGTGGCGGCCGGTGTGCCGCTGCGGGTGTACGAGGACGCGCTGCCCGCGGGGACGCCCGTGGTGCGGGTCATGCCGAACACCCCGGCCCTCATCGGCAAGGGCGCGAGCGCGATCGCGCCGGGGCGGGACGCCGGTGCGGAGCACCTGGCGCTCGTCGAGCGCATGCTCGCCGCGACGGGCCTCGTCGAGCGGGTCGCCGAGAAGCACCTCGACGCGGTCACCGCGCTGTCCGGCTCCGGGCCGGCGTACGCCTTCTACGTCATCGACGCGCTGGCCGAGGCCGGCGTGCTGCTGGGGCTGCCGCGTGACCTCGCGTCACGGCTGGCGGTCGCCACGGTCGAGGGCTCCGCGGCGATGGTCGCGCAGACCGGTGACCACCCGGCGGTGCTGCGCGAGCGCGTGTCGTCGCCCGGTGGGACGACGGTCGCCGGGGTCGCCGCCCTCGACGCGCACGCGGTGCGCGCGGGCCTGGTCGCGGGGGTGCGCGCCGCGGCGGAGCGCTCGCGCGAGCTCGGCGCGGGCTGAGCGGTGGCCGCGGACCCACGCCCGGACGCGTCGCGGGTGACCACGCGTACGCGGCGCGACGGGCGCCCGCCGGCGATGAACGACGTGGCGGCGCTCGCGGGCGTCAGCCACCAGACCGTCTCGCGGGTGCTCAACGAGCACCCGAGCGTGCGCCCGCAGACGCGCGAACGCGTGCTCGAGGCGATCGCGACCCTCGGCTACCGGCCGAACCTCGCCGCCCGTGCGCTCGTCACGCGCCGCACGGGGACGCTCGGCGTCATCACCCCGGCGTCGGCGCTGTTCGGGCCCACCAGCACCCTGGTGGCGTTCGAGCAGGCCGCGCGGGACGCGGGCTTCTACGTGTCGGTGGCGACGCTGCGCGAGTTCACCGGCGGCGAGGTCGTGGCCGCGGTCGAGCACTTCCTCGCGCAGGGCGTCGACGGCGTGGTGGTCGTGGCGCCGCGCAGCGGGACGGTCGACGCGGTCAGCGGCGTGCGCCTGCCGGTGCCGGTGGTGCTCGTGTCCTCGGGCCGCGAGGGGGTGGACCTGCCCACCGTGGCGGTCGACCAGGTGGCCGGCGGCCGGCTGGCGACCGAGCACCTGCTGGCGACGGGACGGCGCACGGTCGCGCACGTCGCGGGCCCGCCGGAGTGGTACGACGCGCGGGACCGGTCGCGCGGCTGGCGCGACGCGCTCGAGGCCGCCGGTGCACCGGTCCCGGCGGAGCTCGCGGGCGGGTGGTCGGCGGCGGACGGGTTCGCCGTGGGTCGGGGTCTGGTGCGCGACGGGCTGCCCGACGCGGTCTTCGCGGCCAACGACCAGCTGGCACTGGGACTGCTCGCGGCGTTCGTCCAGGCGGGCGTCCGGGTGCCGGACGACGTCGCCGTGGTGGGCTTCGACGACGAGCCGGGCACGGCGTTCTACACGCCCCCGCTGACCACGGTCCGGCAGGGTTTCGACGAGCTGGGTCGGCGCGCGGTGCAGGCGGTCGCGGACGCGCTGGCGGGCGGGGCCCCCGGCCACCAGTCGATCGCGCCCGAGCTCGTCGTGCGGGCCTCCTCGGGGCCGCCGGGCGGCGGGCGCGTCGCGTGATCGGGGCGGTTGGCGCCGACTTCATGTGAGCGTTAACATCCAACCGGGCGGACGTGGCACGATCGCCCGGACGGCACGACGGACCCCGGGCGACGTGGCTCGGAGAGGGAGCAGCGCGCGATGGTGAAGCACGACGACGACACCCACGGTCGGGCCCGCGAGGCGATCGAGCAGGGCCGGGTGACCCTCGGCATCGAGCTCGGGTCGACCCGCATCAAGGCGGTCCTGGTCGGCGACGACCACGTGCCGCTGGCCAGCGGCGGGCACGCGTGGGAGAACCAGCTCGTCGACCGCGTCTGGACCTACTCGCTGGACGCCGTCTGGGACGGCCTGCGCGCGGCCGTCGCCGACCTGATCGCGGACACCGAGCGGCGCCACGGCGTGCGCCCCGCGGGCATCGCCGCGATCGGCGTCTCGGCGATGATGCACGGCTACCTCGCGTTCGACGCCGACGACGACCTGCTCGTGCCGTTCCGCACCTGGCGCAACACGTCGACCGGCCCCGCGGCGGCCGAGCTGACCGAGCTGCTCGGGTACAACATCCCGCAGCGCTGGTCGGTGGCCCACCTGTACCAGGCGGTGCTCGACGAGGAGCCGCACCTGCCGCAGGTGCGGTTCGTCACCACGCTCGCCGGCTACGTGCACTGGCGCCTGACGGGCCGCAAGGTCATCGGTGTCGGCGACGCGTCCGGCATGTTCCCGGTCGACCCCGCCACGCGGGACTACGACGTCGACCTGCTCGCCCGGTTCGACGCGCACGTGGCGGACCGGCTGCCGGTCGACCACCTGGTCGACCTGCTGCCGCAGGTGCTCGTCGCCGGGCAGGAGGCCGGTCACCTCACCGACGAGGGCGCCGCGCTGCTCGACCCGTCCGGCACGCTGCACGCCGGCACCCGCCTGTGCCCGCCGGAGGGCGACGCCGGCACCGGCATGGTCGCGACGGCCTCGGTCGCCCCGCGCACGGCCAACACCAGCGTCGGGACCTCCATCTTCGCGATGGTCGTCCTCGAGAAGCCGCTCGCGACCGTGCACCACGAGATCGACCTGGTGACCACGCCCGCCGGCGACCTGGTGGCGATGGTCCACTGCAACAACGGCGCCAGCGAGCTGGGGGAGTGGGCCGGGGTGTTCGGCCGGTTCGCCACCGCGCTGGGCTCCGACGCCGGCGCGGACGAGGTCTTCGGCGTCCTGCTGCGCGAGGCGCTCGAGGGCGAGGCCGACGGCGGCGGGCTGCTGGCGTACAACTACCTGGCCGGTGAGCCGGTCACCGGGCTCGAGGAGGGCCGCCCGCTGATCGTGCGGACCCCCGACAGCCGGCTGACCCTGGCGAACTTCGTGCGCACGCAGGTCTACGGCGCGTTCGGCACCCTGAGCCTGGGCATGCGGATCCTCGCGGCCGAGGGCGTCGAGGTCGACGCGATGTACGCGCACGGCGGGCTGTTCCGCACGGCGGGCGTCGCGCAGCGGCTGCTCGCGGCGGCCGTCGACACCCCCGTCGCCGTCGGGCGCACCGCGGGCGAGGGCGGTGCGTGGGGCATCGCGGTGCTCGCCGGCTACCTCGCGAGCGGCGCGTCGCAGGACCTGGGCACGTACCTGACCACGCAGGTGTTCGCGGACGCCGAGATCGACGTCGTCGCGCCGGACCCGGCCGACGTCGCCGGCTACGCCGCGTGGCTCGAGCGCTACGAGGCCGGCCTGGCCGTCGAGCGCACCGCGACCGAGGTGCTCTGAGCACCACCTGGGACCACGCGCGGCACGACCGCGCACCGGCGCCCGCGCGCCGGACCACCCCGCCCGCCACCGCGGGCACCGACGCAGGAGGCCGGATGACCACCACCGCACTGGACGCCTACGGGCCCGACGTCCGCGAGGCCGTCGCGCGTGCCCGCGAGAAGGTCAGCGCGCTGCACGCCGAGCTGCCCCGCTGGGGCCTGGTCGTGTGGACCGCGGGCAACGTCTCGCAGCGTGTCGTCGTCGACCCCGCCGGCCCGAGCGAGCGCGACCTGCTCGTCATCAAGCCGTCGGGCGTGACGTACGACGAGCTGACGCCGGAGTCGATGGTCGTGTGCGACCTGCAGGCGAACCTCGTCGAGGGCGACCGCGCGCCCTCGTCCGACACCGCCGCGCACGCGTACGTCTACACCCACATGCCCCACGTGGGCGGCGTCGTGCACACGCACTCGACGTACGCCACGGCCTGGGCGGCGCGCGCCGAGCCGGTGCCGTGCGTGCTGACGATGATGGCCGACGAGTTCGGCGGGGACATCCCGATCGGCCCGTTCGCGCTCATCGGCGACGACTCGATCGGCCGCGGCATCGTCGAGACCCTGCGCGAGTCCCGCAGCCCCGCGGTCCTCATGCGCAACCACGGCCCCTTCACGATCGGCAAGGACGCCAAGGCCGCCGTCAAGGCCGCGGTCATGGTCGAGGAGGTCGCGCGGACCGTCCACATCAGCCGCCAGCTCGGCGAGCCGCTGCCGATCGCGCAGAGCGACGTCGACTCGCTGTACGCCCGCTACCAGAACGTCTACGGCCAGCACTGAGGCTCGGCCACGAGGGAGATGCACCGATGAGCAAGGCCTACCCGGACCAGGAGATCTGGTTCCTCACGGGCTCGCAGGACCTGTACGGCGAGGAGACGCTGCGCCAGGTCGCCGAGCAGTCGCAGGCGGTCGCCGCGGCGCTCGACGCGTCCGGCGACGTCCCGGCGAAGGTCGTCTGGAAGCCGGTCCTCAAGGACTCGGACTCCATCCGCCGCGCGGTCCTCGACGCCAACTCGGACGACAAGGTCCTCGGCGTCATCACGTGGATGCACACGTTCAGCCCCGCGAAGATGTGGATCACGGGCCTGGACCTGCTGCGCAAGCCGCTGCTGCACCTGCACACGCAGGCCAACGTCGAGCTGCCGTGGGACACCATCGACTTCGACTTCATGAACCTCAACCAGGCCGCGCACGGTGACCGCGAGTACGCGTACATCGCCACGCGCCTGGGCGTCGCCCGCACCACCGTGTCCGGTCACGTGTCCAACCCGGCCGTCACCGCGCGCATCGGCACCTGGGTGCGCGCCGCCGCCGGCTGGCAGGCCGCGCAGGACCTGCGCCTCGTGCGCTTCGGCGACAACATGCGCAACGTCGCCGTCACCGAGGGCGACAAGACCGAGGCGGAGATCCGGCTCGGCGTCTCCGTCAACACCTGGGGCGTCAACGACCTCGTCGCCGCGGTCGAGGCCGTCGACGACGCGAGCGTCGACGCGCTCGTCGCGCAGTACGAGGACCTGTACGACGTGGTCCCCGAGCTGCGCCGCGGCGGCGACCGCCACGAGTCGCTGCGCTACGCCGCCCGCCAGGAGATCGCGCTCGAGGGCTTCCTCACCGAGCGCGGCGCCATGGCGTTCACGACGAACTTCGAGGACCTGGGCGACCTGCGCCAGCTGCCCGGCCTGGCCGTGCAGCGGCTCATGGCCAAGGGCTACGGGTTCGGTGCCGAGGGCGACTGGAAGACCGCCGTCCTCGTGCGCGTCGCCAAGGTGATGGGTGCCGGGCTGCCCGGCGGCGCCTCGCTCATGGAGGACTACACCTACGACCTCACCCCCGGTGCGGAGAAGATCCTCGGCGCGCACATGCTCGAGATCTGCCCGACCCTCACGACGTCGAAGCCGCGCGTGGAGATCCACCCGCTGGGCATCGGCGGCAAGGAGGACCCGGTCCGCATGGTCTTCAACGCCGACTCCGGCCCCGGTGTCGTCGTGTCGATGGCCGACATGCGCGAGCGGTTCCGCCTCACGGCGAACGTCGTCGACATCGTCCCGCCGACGGCCGACCTGCCGAACCTGCCGGTCGCGCGTGCCGTGTGGGAGCCCCGCCCGGACTTCACGACGTCGTCCGAGTGCTGGCTGACCGCCGGCGGCGCGCACCACACGGTGCTGTCGACGGCCGTGGGCATCGAGGCGTGGGAGATCTTCGCCGAGCTGGCCCGCACCGAGCTGCTCGTCATCGACGAGTCCACGACCCGTCGCGGGTTCGCGGACCAGGTGCGCTGGAACCAGGTGTACTACCGGGTCGCGCAGGGTCTCTGACCTCCCTGACGCGCTCGACGACGGCGGGTCCCCTCGGGGGCCCGCCGTCGTGCGTCACCGACGGCTGACGGCGACGTCTGCCCGGACGTCCGTCGGGTCGCCCGACGGTGCCGCACCCGGGGTCGGGTGCCCGGGGCCACCGCGGTCCGTCCGCAGGGCCGCCGGCCGGCCCGTCGTCGCCCTGACGCGCGACGTCACCCGACCTGCCGATGCGAGGTGCCGGTCCGCGACGTACGGTCGGAGGAGCGCGTCAACGGTGACGCGCGGGGCGCGTCGACGGTGACGCGCAGAAGGGAGCGTCGTCGTGCGGACGCACTCACGCACGCTGGTCTGGGCGCTGCGCGCCCTCCTGGCCACCACGGGCGCCATGCTCATCGTGGTCGTCGACGCGGTGCTCAGTCACCCCTGACACGAGCCGGGCGCCGGGTCACGGCGTCGGCCAGCGCGGCGCCGACGAGCACCGCCAGGCCGGCGCCACCGACCCACCACGTCGTCGTCACGAGCCCGGCGGCGAGGTGGTCGGCGACGAGCGCGACGGCGGGATCGCCGAGGAACGCCGCGGCGGGACCCGCCAGCACCCCCGCCCGCACCACGCGCACGCCCACCAGCACCACGAGCGTGCCGAGCACCGCCGCACCGGCGACCCACGCGG
>JAEWEJ010000207.1 GCA_023389455.1 Actinomycetes bacterium
CCCTCGTCTCTGGTCGCCGGTGGGGCGATCCGTGTCTGCGCCATCTGGCGCCACCTCCGGGGTTCGGGGACGTGCAGGCTCGTCGGCCACCCGTGGGTGGCGGTGCGGGCGCCGCGCGCCCGACAACAGGGACGAGCGAGTCACGCGCTCCGGGGGCAGACGCCCAGACAGCACAGGGCCCGACAGCACGCCGCGGCGTCGCCACGAAGGCGGCGCTGCGGGACACACAGGGACGAATGCACCATATGAGGCTGACAGAGCCAGGCGGCAGATGGCAGCCCGTGACCGCATCGTGAGACCAGGCGCCCGGCTGCCGGGACGACACGCCTGGCCCGGCCCCTGTGGCCGTCGCGGCGCCGCACCCGGCTCCGGGTGGGCGCTGGCTCGCGCGTCCCGCCGTCCCCCGTAGGCTCAGCGCTCGTGACAGCGACGGACGCCCCCGCCACCCCGCCGGCGAGCCTCGTGGCACGCCGGCCCCAGGTCCCCGTCGACAGGCTCCTCGCCGAGCTCGTGCCCCCGCGCCACTTCGCCGACGAGTCCTTCGCCACCTACCGCCCCGACGCCGGCCACCCCAGCCAGCAGGCCGCCCTCGACCGGCTGCGCGACGTCGCCGACGAGCTCACCGGCGCCCGCGCCGGCTCCTGGTGGCGGCGCCGCAGGGCCAGCGCCCCGCCGGCGGTCTACCTGGACGGCGGCTTCGGCGTCGGCAAGACCCACCTGCTCGCGTCGCTCGCGCACGCGGTCGGCACCGAGCGCACCGCGTACGGGACCTTCGTGGAGCTCACCCACCTGGTCGGGGCGCTCGGGTTCGCCGCGACCGTCGACTCCCTGGCCGAGCAGCGCCTGCTGTGCATCGACGAGTTCGAGCTCGACGACCCGGGCGACACCGTGATGATGTCCCGGCTGCTGCGGGAGCTGACCGACCGGGGCGTCGCGATCGCGGCCACGTCCAACACGCTGCCCGAGTCGCTGGGGGAGGGCCGGTTCGCCGCCGAGGACTTCCTGCGCGAGATCCAGGCGCTCGCCGCGCGCTTCGAGGTCCTGCGGATCGACGGCGAGGACCACCGGCACCGCGCGGTGACCACGCGCGCGGCGACCCTGTCGCCCGACGACGTCCGCGCCGTCGTGGCGGGGCGTCCTGCCGCGACCCTGGACGACCTCGACCACCTCCTCGAGCACCTCGCCACGGTCCACCCCAGCCGGTACGGCGCGCTGCTGGACGGCATCGACCTCGTCGGCCTCACGGGGGTCCACCAGGTCACGGCCCAGGACGTCGCGCTGCGCCTCGTGGTGCTCGTCGACCGCCTGTACGACCGCGACGTGCCGGTCGTGCTGGCGGGTGGGCCGGGTGCGCCCGCCGCGGCCGGTGCCGACCTCTTCACGGACGAGATGCTCACCGGGGGGTACCGCAAGAAGTACTACCGGGCGCTGTCGCGGCTCGGTGCGCTGGCAGCCGAGGGCGCGGCGCTGGCGACGCAGGGCTGAGCGCCCGGCACGCGCCGCGCGACCGGGGCGTCAGGCCAGGACGACGACGCCGCGCGCCGGGACGCCGACGACCACGGGTCCGCCCGGTGCGTGCGGACCGTCCACGGCGCCGCCGTCCCACGCGGCCACGACACGCAGCGGACGTGAGGCCGCCACGGGCACGTCCACGGCGACGTGGCCGAGGTTGACCACGACACGGGCGTCGCCACGGTGCAGCACGAGCACGCCCTGCCAGCCGGGTGCGTCGGTGGTGGACGAGGGCTCGAGCGTCTCCAGCGAGGTGCGGTGGCGGTCGCCCGAGGCGAGGTCCGGCACCGCCCGGCGCAGCGCGACGAGCACCCGGTACCACTCCAGCAGCCGTGCGTGCTCGGGTCGCCGCGGCTCGGACCAGTCCAGGACGCTGGCCGCGAACGTGGCCGGGTCCTGCGGGTCGGGGACCTCGACCGGGCCGCCGTACAGCTCGGCCCAGCCGTGCCCGCCGAACTCCCGCACGCGGCCGGCGCGGACGGCCTCGGCCAGGTCCGGCTCGGGGTGGTCGGTGAAGAACAGCCACGGCGTGCCCGCGCCCCACTCCTCGCCCATGAACAGCATGGGTGTGAACGGCGAGAGCAGGACCAGCGCGGCCTGGGCCGCCAGCCCGCCGGGGTCGAGGCGCGCCGACGGGCGGTCGCCGAGCGCGCGGTTGCCCACCTGGTCGTGGTCGGAGGTGAACGCGACGAAGCGGTGCCCGTCGACGTCGTCGGGGACGGGCGATCCCCAGGTGGTGCCGCGGAACGTCGAGACGCCGCCGTCGTGCACGAAGACCCGCGTCAGCGCCGTGCGCAGCGTCTGCGGGGAGCCGAAGTCGACGTAGTAGCCGTGCCGCTCGCCCGTGACGAGCGCGTGCACCGCGTGGTGCACGTCGTCGGCCCACTGGGCGGTCATGCCCCAGCCGCCGTCCTGCGTGGTGTCCAGGGTGACGACGTCGTTGAGGTCGGACTCGGCGATC
Organism: Actinomycetes bacterium; assembly: GCA_023389455.1. Classification (GTDB taxonomy): domain Bacteria; phylum Actinomycetota; class Actinomycetes; order Actinomycetales; family Cellulomonadaceae; genus Cellulomonas. The sequence goes on from JAEWEJ010000207.1 coordinate 2,474, forward strand.
AGGCCGAGGGGCCGCCCCAGGTCGTCCGCCAGCTCCGCGACCTCGTCGGAGAGCTGCGCCAGCAGGTGGCGCGGGGAGTCGTCGCGCAGCGCGTGCACGGCGTCGAGCCGGAACGCGTCGACGTGGAAGTCGCGCGCCCAGCGCAGCACCGAGTCGCAGATCCAGCGGCGCACGTGCGGTGCCCCGGGCCCGTCGAGGTTGATGGCCTGGCCCCACGGCGTGTGGTGCGCGTCCGTGAAGTACGGGCCGAGCTCGTGCAGGTAGTTGCCGGACGGGCCCAGGTGGTTGTGCACGACGTCGAGGCAGACGGCCAGGCCGTGGGCGTGCGCGGCGTCGACGAAGGCCTGCAGCGCCTGCGGCCCGCCGTAGGGCTCGTGCACGGCGTACAGCGCCACGCCGTCGTAGCCCCAGCCGTGCCGGCCGTTGAACGCGGCGACGGGCATGAGCTCCACGACGTCCACCCCCAGCGCGACGAGGTGCTCGAGGTGCGCCGCGGCCGCCGCGAGCGTGCCCTGCGGCGTGAAGGTGCCGACGTGCAGCTCGTACACCACCGCGCCGCGCACGTCGACGCCGCTCCAGCCCGCGTCCGTCCAGGCGAACCGGTCCGTGTCGAACACGCGAGCGGCGCCGTGCACGCCGTGGGGGAGCCGGGCGGCGCGCGGGTCGGGGCGCGGGGGGCCGCCGTCGAGCGAGAACGCGTAGTCCGTGCCGTGCGGCAGCTCCACGTCCGCGGTCCACGCGCCGTCGTCGAGGGCGCGCATCGCCACCCGCGTGCCGTCACCCGGCAGCACCAGGTCGACGCGGGACGGGAGCGGCGCCCACAGGTGAGGCACGAGCGGCATGGTCAGGCTCCTTCCCGGACGAGCAGCGCGACGGGCAGCCGCTCCAGGACGTCGGCCACGGGCTGCACGCCGCCGTCGAGCGCCCGGTCGCTCAGCACGTCGTGCCACGTCCCGTCGGGCAGCGCGACGGTGTGGTCGGCCCACCCGCCCATGCGCTCGACGGCGGCGGCGAGCCGCGTCGCGACGACGACGACCCGCGGGTGGCCCCCGACCGTGCGGGCGTAGGTGGCCGTGTGCCCGGACGAGTGCGGCAGCGGGACGAACCCGGCCTGCGGCCCGACGAAGGCCTCGGCCACGTCGCGCCGGACGCGCAGCGCCCGTGACGTGACCAGCATCTTCTCGTCCGCCAGGCCGCGCGGGCCGGCGCCCTCGTCCAGGCGGGCGAGGCGCGCCGCGAGGGCGTCGGCGTCGACCGGGCGCCGGTTGTCCGGGTCGACGAGCGTCGGCGTCGGCACCTCGGTGCCCTGGTAGACGTCCGCGACGCCCGGCAGGGTGAGCTGCACGAGCTTGGTGCCCAGCGTCGCCGCACGCACCGCCTCCCGGGTGCGCAGCGCCCAGTCGCCGAGCAGGCCGAGCACCGCCGGGTCGGTGCGGGCACGGCGCGCCGCCGTGAGCACGGTCTGCTCGTACGCCTCGTCCGGCGCCGTCCAGGTGGTGTGCGACTTCGCCTCGCGGACGGCCTTGGTGAGGTACTCGACGAGGCGGTCCTCCTCGATCGGCCCGTCGTCGGTCCACGTGCCCACGAGCGTCTGCCACAGCAGGTACTCGGTGCGTCCGTCGAGCAGGGTGCCGCGGTACGGGGCCGACGCCCGGCGCAGGTCCTCGACCAGCGTGGACCACTCGTGGGGCAGCTCGGACAGCACGCCGATCCGGGCACGGGTGTCCTCGCCGCGCTTGGTGTCGTGCGTGGACAGCGTCGTCATGCCCAGGGGCGCGCCGGCCTGGGCCCGGGAGGCCCAGGCCGCCAGGTCCGTGGGCGTGGTGGCGAACCGCACGGGCTCGCCCCCCACCTCGCACAGCGCCACGAGGTGGGTCCAGCGGTAGAAGGCCGTGTCCTCCACGCCCTTGGCCATGACGGCGCCGCACGTCTGCTGGAACCGCACCACGAGCTCGTCGCGACGCGGGTCGCGCGTGCGGCCGGCCGAGCCCGCCTCCCGGCCCAGCAGGAGGTCGACGAGGACGGCCATGGTGGCCTCCCGGTCGACGCCCAGCCGGTGCCGGGCGCGCTCGGCCGCCGCGGTCAGGACCGCGGCGGACGTGGGGGCGACCGGCTCGCCCGGGACGACGTACGCGCGGTACCGGTCGAACGCGACGAGCAGCTCGACCAGGCACTCCTCGAGCGCGCGCCACGTGTGGTCGCGCAGTCGCAGGTCCTCGTGGCAGATCTCCGCGGCGAGGTTGGTGAGGCGGTGGACCTCCGCGTAGAGCGGGCCGTCGACGACCTCGCGCTTGGCGGTGTCCTCGACCTCGTCGAACGCGTCCGAGACGTCACCGGTCAGCCGGTGCATGACCGACCCCAGCACGGCCGCGCCGCCGGGGTCGACGAACGTCTGCTGCACGCGCCACAGCGCCTCGTACCCGGTGGTCCCGGCCGTCGCCCAGTCGTCGGGCAGCTCCTCCTCACCGGCGAGGATCTTCTCGACCACCACCCAGGCGCCGTCGGTCGCCTCCCGCAGCCGCGCGAGGTAGCCCGCCGGGTCGGCCAGGCCGTCGGGGTGGTCGATCCGCAGGCCGTCGACCACGCCCTGGCGCAGCAGCCGCAGCACCAGCGCGTGGGTCGCGTCGAACACCTCGGGGTCCTCGACGCGGACGGCGACCAGCGTGCCGACGTCGAAGAAGCGCCGGTAGTTCAGCTCCTCGTCGGCGACCTTCCAGTGCGCCAGGCGGTAGTGCTGCCGCTCGACCATCTCGGCCATCGGGAGCTGCTCGGTGCCCGCGCGGACGGGGAACACGTGGTCGTGGTAGCGCAGCACGGTGCTCGGGCCGACGCCGGGGACGTCCTCCTCGACGAGCCGCAGCTCGTCGCGCGCCAGCACCGCACCGATGCGGTCGCCCAGGACGGGCATGAGCACCGCGCCCTCGCCCGCCGACCAGTCGACGTCGAACCAGGACGCGTACGGGGACGCCGGCCCGTCCGTCAGCACGGACCACAGCGCCCGGTTGTGCCACACCGGGGTGGGCACCGCCATGTGGTTGGGCACGATGTCGAGGACGAGCCCGAGCCCGGCCGCGTGCGCCGCGTCGGCCAGGCGACGCAGCCCCTCCTCGCCGCCCAGCACGTCCGAGACGGTGTCGTGGTCGACCACGTCGTAGCCGTGCGTCGAGCCCGGGGCGGCCGCCAGGACGGGGGACAGGTACACGTGCGTCACGCCCAGGGCGGCGTAGTACGGCACGCGGGCCGCCACGTCGTCGAACGTCAGGTCAGCCCCGAGCTGCACGCGGTAGGTGGACACGGGCACGCGGTGACCGGGCCGCACGGAGCGCCGCTCCGGCAGCGTGCGCTCGACGGGCTGGTCGCTCACAGGTGGTCCCGCCCGAGCCTGCTCGCCTCCCGCGCCGCCGTCGCGGCCGACCCGCTGCCGGACGCCGACGGCGTCTCCTGCTCCGGGGGGCGCGTGAGGAGCACCATCGAGCGCGGTGCGAGCGTGACCCGTCCCCGCGCCTTGACCTCCCGGCCCGGGCGCACCTGCGCGTCGGTGTCCAGCACCGCCGTCCACACCGCGCCGTACTCGGTGCCCGGCAGCTGGAACTGCCGCTTCTCCCAGTGCCCGTTGAACAGCAGCAGGAACGAGTCGTCGACCACGTGCTGGCCGCGCAGGTCCGGCTCGCTGATGGCGTCGCCGTTGAGGAAGACCATGACCGCGTACGCGTGCTCCGAGCTCCATGCCTCGTCCGACATGGGCCCGCCGGTGGGGGTCATCCAGGCGATGTCGCGCAGGTCGGACTGCCCACCGTGCTCGGCCGCACCGGCGAAGAACCTCCGGCGGCGGAAGACCGGGTGGTGCTTGCGCAGGTGCACGACGCGGCGCGTGAACTCCAGGAGGGAGTGCCGGTCGTCGTCGAGGTGCCAGTCGACCCAGGTGATCTCGTCGTCCTGGCAGTACCCGTTGTTGTTGCCGCCCTGCGTGCGTCCCAGCTCGTCGCCGTGGGCGATCATGGGCACGCCCTGCGACAGCAGGAGCGTGGCGAGGAAGTTGCGCTGCTGGCGGGCGCGCAGCGCCAGCACGGCCTGGTCGTCCGTGGGGCCCTCGACGCCGCAGTTCCACGACCGGTTGTGGCTCTCGCCGTCCCGGTTGTCCTCGCCGTTCGCCTCGTTGTGCTTCTCGTTGTACGACACGAGGTCGCGCAGGGTGAACCCGTCGTGCGCGGTGACGAAGTTGATGCTCGCGATCGGCCGGCGACCCGTGTGCTCGTACAGGTCCGACGACCCGGTCAGGCGGCTGGCGAACTCCCCGAGCGTCGAGGGCTCACCGCGCCAGAAGTCGCGCACCGTGTCGCGGTACTTGCCGTTCCACTCGGTCCACAGCGGGGGGAAGCCGCCCACCTGGTAGCCGCCCTCACCGAGGTCCCACGGCTCGGCGATCAGCTTGACCTGGGAGATGACGGGGTCCTGGTGCACGAGGTCGAAGAAGGCGGAGAGCCGGTCGACCTCGTGGAACTGCCGGGCCAGCGTCGCGGCCAGGTCGAAGCGGAACCCGTCGACGTGCATCTCGGTCACCCAGTACCGCAACGAGTCCATGATGAGCTGCAGGACCGCCGGCGAGCGCATGAGCAGCGAGTTGCCCGTGCCGGTCGTGTCGAAGTAGTGGGACCTGTCGTCGTCGACCAGGCGGTAGTAGCTGGCGTTGTCGATGCCACGGAAGCTCAGCGTGGGTCCCAGGTGGTTGCCCTCGGCCGTGTGGTTGTAGACCACGTCGAGGATCACCTCGATGTCGGCGGCGTGCAGCGCCTTGACCATCTGCTTGAACTCCTGGACCTGCTGCCCGCTGTCGGCCATCGACGCGTACCCGTTGTGGGGCGCGAAGAAGCCGATGGTGTTGTAGCCCCAGTAGTTCGACAGCCCACGCTCCTGCAGCGACGGGTCGTTGACGAACTGGTGCACGGGCATGAGCTCGACCGCCGTGACCCCCAGCCCCGACAGGTGCTCGACGACCGCCGGGTGCCCGAGCGCCGCGTAGGTGCCGCGCAGCTCCTCCGGGACCGCGGGGTGCAGCCGCGTCAGGCCCTTGACGTGCGCCTCGTACAGCACCGTCTCGTGGTACTGGTGCTGCGGCGGGCGGTCGTGGCCCCAGTCGAAGAACGGGTTCACGACGACGGAGGTCATCGTGTGGCCCGCCGAGTCCGCCTCGTTGCGCGTCTCGGGGTCGTCGAACGTGTACGAGTAGAGCGACGGGTCACCGTCGACCTGCCCGTCGATCGCCTTGGCGTACGGGTCGAGCAGGAGCTTGGACGGGTCGCAGCGGTGGCCCGCCTGCGGGTCGTACGGGCCGTGCACGCGGAACCCGTAGCGCTGCCCGGGGGCGATGGACGGGAGGTAGCCGTGCCACACGAAGGCGTCGACCTCGGGCAGGTCGACGCGGGTCTCGGTACCGTCGGCGTCGATGAGGCACAGCTCGACACGCTCGGCCACGCCGGAGAAGAGGGCGAAGTTGGTGCCGGTGCCGTCGTAGGTCGCGCCGAGGGGGTAGGGGCGTCCGGGCCAGATCTGCATGGCGACAGCGTGCCAGTGAGGTGCGGGGTCGGCTCTCTGAGAGGGTGTGCCGCAGGTCACGTCGGGGCGCGTCGGCCGCCCGTCAGCCGATCGACACCAGCTGACGCACGTCGTCGTCCGGCAGCACGTCGGCCACGGCGGTGACCTGGAGCTCCTGCAGCGTGGCCGTCCCGCGGTGCACCGAGAGGAACGCCGTGTCGGACGCGTCGCGACCCGTGGCGATCCGCACGAGGCTGGAGCGCGGGGCGAGCGTGGTGGCGTCCACGACGCGCCACTGGTCGTCGACGAACGCCTCCGCCACCGCGTGGAAGTCCATCGGGGCGAGGCCCGGGGCGTACACGGCGGCGACCCGGGCCGGCACGTCGAGCGACCGCAGCAGCGCGACGACGAGGTGCGCGAAGTCACGGCACACGCCGCGGCGTGCCAGCAGGGTGCGCACGGCGCCGTCGGTCGGCAGGCTCGATCCGGGGGCGTACGCGATCCGCGTGCCCACCCACGAGGCGACCGCAGCCAGCAGGTCGACCCCGCTCAGTCCGACGAACTCGGCGCGCGCCGTGGGAGCGAGCGTGTCCGACTCGCAGTACCGGCTCGGGCGCAGGTAGAGCAGCTCGTCCGACGGGTCGCCGGGCTCCGGGTCGGCCCGCCCGGTGACGCGCGCGTGGTAGTCGACGGTCAGCGGGCCGGGGCCCACGTCCACGACGTGCAGCCGGGACCCGTGCGGGTCGACCACCTCGCGGGGGACCACGGGGCGACCCGCGGAGGTGACGGCGAGCTGCTCGAGCGGGTCGTGCCGGTGGGACACGGCGATCTCGAGCACGAGCCGGGCGGGGGAGGTGACGTCGAGGACGAGGTGGGCGGTCGCGTCGCGCTGCACGTGCGTCATGGTGGCAGTCGGGTGGAGGCTTGTCTCGTCGAGTCGTCGCCCGAGGACGGCCCGATCGCGCGACCGCGGATGCTGAAGCGTTTAGCCGTCCGGGGGACCCTCGGCCGCGCGAGCAGCGTCGGTTACGTTGTCCGGACGTTCCCCGAGGCGGCGGGACGTCGTCGGCACACGGAGGCAGGCCCACATGACCGGAGCGTCCGAGCAGGCGGACACGCTGCTGACCGTCATCGTCCCGACCTTCAACGAGGCCCCGAACGTCCCCGAGCTGGTCCGGCGCGTGGGCGTCGCGACGCGCGGGCTGCGCGTCGACCTGCTGTTCGTCGACGACTCCACGGACGACACCGCCGACGTGGTCCGCACCGTGGCGCGCACGGCCGCCTTCCCGGTGCGCGTGATCCACCGCGAGGAGCCGGACGGCGGTCTCGGCGGCGCGGTCCTGGCAGGCGTGCGTGCCACGAGCAGCCCGTACGTGCTCGTGATGGACGGCGACCTGCAGCACCCGCCCGAGCTGATCCCCACGCTGCTGGCGCGGGTGCAGGAGCCCGACGTCGACGTGGTGGTCGCGTCCCGGTACATCGGGGACGGCTCGAGCGCGGGACTCTCCGGCGTCGTCCGGCAGGCCGTCTCGTCCACCTCGACGGCCGTGACCCGCGCGATGTTCCCGGTGCGTCTGCGTGACTGCTCGGACCCCATGACGGGGTTCTTCGCGGTCCGCCGCGGCGCGATCGACCTGGACACGCTGCGCCCGCGCGGCTTCAAGATCCTGCTCGAGATTCTCGCCCGCCACCCGATGCGCGTGGTCGAGGTGCCGTTCGTCTTCGGTGAGCGGTACGCGGGCGCCTCGAAGGCGAACCTCGCGCAGGGCGTCCACTTCATGTGGCAGCTCGCGGGCCTGCGCTTCGGGCGCATGTCCCGCTTCGCCATCATCGGCGGCCTGGGCGCCCTGGCCAACATCGGGATCGTCGCCGCCATGACCGGCCTGGGCGCGCACTGGCTGCTCGCGGCGGTCGTCGCGGCCGAGGTGACGATCGCCGGCAACTTCCTGCTGCAGGAGCGCTTCGTGTTCCGCGACCTGCGGCACGAGGGCAAGGGCGTGTGGGCGCGCTTCGCGCAGTCCTTCCTGTTCAACAACGTCGAGACGATGGTCCGCCTGCCGCTCGTCGGCCTGCTGGTGAACACGATGCACGTGGCCGCCGTCCTGGCCACGGCGATCACCATCGCGGTGGCGTTCGTCGTCCGCTTCACGTTCCACTCCCGCGTGGTGTACCGCCCGCGCGCGTCCAGCCGGCGTGAGCAGCTGGTCGAGCGCGAGGCCGAGCAGGCGGTCGCACCGCCGGCCCCCTCGAGCGAGACCGTCTGACGCGACCGTCCGGCGTGCGCGTCGGGGCCGCGCACCCCAGGATCGGTGGCACGCCGACCCGGGAGGACGTCATGACGTCGCATGACCCCGCACGCATCGACCTCGCGCTGGTGCGCACGTACGTGAACGACCACATCACCGGCGCCAGCGCGGTCGCCTCACGCGTCGCGCGCATGAGCCGTAACCCGGACGCGGGTGAGGACGCCGACGAGCTCGGCAGGCTGGCGCGCGAGCTCCGACAGGAGCAGCGGGTGCACGAGGCCACCGCCCGGGACCTCGGGCTGACGCTGTCGCGGTGGAAGCACCTGGGTGCGGCGGTGGCCGAGCGGGTGGCCCGGCTGAAGCCGAACGGACGCGCGCTCGGTCGGTCTCCGATGACGCTGGTGCTCGAGCTCGAGGTGCTGCGCTCCGGCCTGGAGGGCAAGCGGCTCGGCTGGACCACGCTGCGGGAGCACGCGGACGCGCTCGGCCTGGACGCGGGCCGGCTCGACGCGCTCGTCGCGCGCTCGCGCGAGCAGGCCGAGACGGTCGAGCGGATGCACGCCCGCCACCGGGCGCAGGCCTTCGACGCCCCGGCCGGCCACGTCGCGGGCACGCACGCGCGGACGGACGCGGCCTAGGCCGCCGGGCACGGAGATGACGATGGACCCGCTGCAGGACTGGACCGATCGGGTCGCCCCCGCGCTCGGCGTGGACGCCGCCCTGGTGACCGCGACCCGGGACGACGTGCTCGACATGGTGCGCGACGTCGCGCACGGCGTGGTGCGTCCGGCCGCACCGCTCACGGCGTTCGTCGTGGGGCTCGCGGCGGGCCGCGCGAGCGCTCAGGGGGCCGACCCCGCGCAGGCGGTGCGCGAGGCGCTGGCCCTCGTCGAGGGGCTGCTCAGCCCGGGGCCGGAGGCGGGCTGACGGGAGCCGCCAGGTGACGGGCCGCCGCCAGGTCGTCCGCGTCGTCCACGTCGAGCACGGCCGGCGCGCTCAGCGGCACGGTGACCGTGCGCAGCCCGGCCAGGAGGTCGCGTGCGGGCCTACCGTGCGGATGCGACCCGAGGCGCTCGCGGACGGCGGCGACGCGATAGGCGGCGAGCAGGGGCTGGGCCCGGCCGTCCGGCCCGGCCGCGACGGCCGCG
>JAEWEJ010000234.1 GCA_023389455.1 Actinomycetes bacterium
GCTCGGCTCAGCGGGACCGACGCGGAGCGCGGCCGCCGGCTCACGGCCGCGGCCGTGGTCGCGTTCGAGGCGGCCCTGCACACGCAGGGTGCGGACCTCCTGGCGGCCGCGGCCGCGTGCGACCTCACCGAGGACGACCGGCTGCGGGTGTCCTGGCTCCAGGAGTGGTTCGGGACGCCCGGCTGGTCCGGTGCGGACAAGGTCCGCCCCCTGTGCGAGCTGGCGGACCGGCTGGCTGCGCGCGGCCGGCAGGACCAGGCCGTGCGGATCACCCTCGACGTGGCCCTGCGGTGCTGGTGGTCCAACCCCGACGACGCGACGACAGCGGCCCTCGTGCGGACCGCGGACCGCCTCGGGCTCGCGCCCGACGACCCGCGGCTCGTCACGGCCCTCGGGTACGGCGCCCCGGTCGAGCGCGGCCGGGCCGTCACCCAGCGCCTGGCGGCCTACGTCCCCGACGCCCTCGAGCACCCCGCCGACGCCCTCAACCTCGGGACCGCCGCCACCGCCGTCGGTGCCTTCCCGCTCGCGGGCCCCCTGCTGGACAGCGCGATCCTGCGGCTGCGGGCGCGCGGCGAGCTGGTGCCGCTGCTGCGCGCGCTCGTCGCCCGGATGCTCACGGACCACCACCTCGGCCGGTGGGACGCCGTGCGGGTGACCGGCGAGGAGGTCCGTCACCTCACGGTCGACACCGCGCAGCCGCTGTGGGGCATGGCGGCGGCCGCGACCGAGGCGCTGACGGCCGCCGCCCAGGGCGACGACGAGGGCCTGGAGGTGCTGGGCCGCGACGTCGACGTCTTCTTCCAGGCGCTCGGCGCGACGACCTTCATGGCCCCGGTCGAGCTCGCCCGCGGACACGCCGCGCTCGCCCACGGCCGCCACGACGCCGCGCTGCACCACCTGCGCCGCGTGCGCGAGCCCGGCAGCCCGGTGCACCACCGGCACGCCTGGCACTGGACGGCCGTCGACCACGTCGCCGCCGCGGTGGCGCTGGACCGCCACGACGAGGCGTCCCGCGTGCTCGACGCCATGACCACGCTGGCGCGCAGCAGCGGCTCGCCCCTCCTGGAGGCCGCCCTGCTGGTGGCCCGACCGCTCGCGGCGGACGACGCGCAGGCCGAGCCGCTGTTCCGGGAGGGCCTGGCGGGACGGCTGAGGCCGTGGCCGTTCCTGCACGCGCGGCACCTGCTCGCGTACGGGACCTGGCTGCGCCGGCGTCGGCGGGTCCGCGAGTCCCGCGCCCACCTGCGCTCCAGCCGCGAGATGTTCGACGCGCTCGGGGCCGCGCGGTGGTACGAGCACGCCACGGGCGAGCTGCGGGCGTCCGGCGAGGCCGGCCACGACCGCGTGCCCGGTGTCGACCACCGCCTGTCGCCGCAGGAACGCCAGATCGCCCGCCTGGCGGCCACCGGACTGACGAACCGGGAGATCGGGCAGCACCTGTACCTCTCGCACCGCACGGTCGGGTCCCACCTCTACCGGATCTTCCCGAAGCTGGGCATCACCTCACGCGCCCAGCTCGCGTCGCTGCTGCTCGGGGACAGGACCGGCCCGAGCGCCGGCTGAGGTCGGCACGGGTGCTCCGTGCCAGACTCGCGACGTGGACTTCCTCTCCGCCTACGCCCACGGGTTCGCCCGGGTCGCCGCGTGCACCGTGCCGGTGACCGTCGCCGACCCGGCCCGCAACGCCGCGGCCGTCATCACGGCCGCACGCGCCTGCCACGACGACGGTGTCGCGGTCGCCGTGCTGCCCGAGCTGTGCCTGTCCGGCTACGCGATCGACGACCTCTTCCTGCAGGACGCCCTGCTCGACGCCGTGCGCGCCGCGCTGGACGAGGTCGTCGCCGCCTCGCGCGACCTGCGCCCGGTCCTGGTCGTGGGCGCACCGCTCGCGCACGGCGGGCGGCTCCTCAACACGGCCGTCGTCGTGCACCGCGGACGCGTCCTCGGCGTCGCGCCGAAGTCCTACCTGCCGACGTACCGGGAGTTCTACGAGCGCCGCTGGTTCGCGCCCGGCGACGACGTGCGGGGCACCACCACGATCGCCGGGCAGGACGTGCCCATCGGGCCGGACCTGCTGTTCACCGCGACCGACGTGCCCGGGCTCGTGCTGCACGTCGAGGTGTGCGAGGACCTGTGGGTGCCCGTCCCGCCCAGCGCCACGGCCGCGCTCGCGGGCGCCACGGTGCTCGTCAACCTCTCGTCCAGCCCCATCACCGTGGGCCGGGCGGAGGACCGTCGGCTGCTGGTGCGCTCGGCGTCGGCGCGCTGCGCCGCGGCGTACGTCTACGCCGCCGCCGGCTACGGGGAGTCGACCACGGACCTGTCGTGGGACGGCCAGACGATGGTCTACGAGCTGGGCGAGCTGCTGGCCGAGGGCGAGCGGTTCGTCGACGAGCCGGTGCACACGGTGGCGGACGTCGACCTCGACCGGCTGCGCCAGCACCGCCAGCGCACCGGAACGTTCGACGACAACCGCCGCGGGCTGGGCATGGCCGCCGCGGGCGCGTCGCACCGGACCGTCGCCTTCACCCTCGACCCGCCGACCGGCGACGTCGGGCTGCGCCGGCGCGTCGACCGGTTCCCGTTCGTGCCGGACGACGCCCAGCGCCTCGCCCTCGACTGCTACGAGGCGTACAACATCCAGGTCAGCGGCCTGGAGCAGCGGCTGCGCGCGATCGGCGACGCGAAGGTCGTCATCGGGGTGTCCGGCGGGCTGGACTCGACGCACGCGCTGATCGTCGCGGCGCGGGCCATGGACCGGCTCGGCCGCCCCCGCACCGACATCCTGGCGTTCACGATGCCCGGGTTCGCCACGAGCGAGGGGACGAAGGCCAGCGCGCTGGCGCTCATGGAGTCGCTGGGCACGACGTTCGAGACGATCGACATCCGTCCTGCGGCGCGTCAGATGCTGGCGGACCTGGGACACCCCGCCGGGGCGGGCGAGGAGGTCTACGACGTCACGTTCGAGAACGTCCAGGCGGGTCTGCGCACCGACTACCTGTTCCGCGCGGCCAACCAGCGCGGGGGCATCGTGCTGGGCACCGGCGACCTCTCGGAGCTGGCGCTGGGCTGGTGCACGTACGGCGTGGGTGACCAGATGTCGCACTACGCCGTCAACGCGGGGGTGCCCAAGACGCTGATCCAGCACCTCATCCGCTGGGTGGTGGGCGAGGGCCACTTCGACGACGCCACCAACGCCGTGCTGCTGCGCGTCCTGGACCAGGAGATCTCCCCGGAGCTCGTGCCCGCGCGCGCGGGCGAGCCGCTGCAGTCCACCGAGGACACGATCGGTCCGTACGCGCTGCACGACTTCGCGCTGTACCAGCTGCTGCGGCACGGCATGCGTCCCAGCCGGATCGCCTTCCTCGCGTGGCACGCCTGGCACGACGCGTCGACGGGGGAGTGGCCCCCGGGCTGGCCGCTGGACCGCCGCGCCGAGTACGACCTGCCGGCGGTGCGTCGCTGGCTGGAGGTGTTCCTGCGGCGGTTCTTCGCCAGCCAGTTCAAGCGGTCGGCGCTGCCGAACGGCCCGAAGGTCAGCGAGGGCGGCACGATGTCGCCGCGCGGCGACTGGCGGATGCCGTCCGACGCGTCGCCCGCGGCCTGGCTCGCGGAGCTCGACGCGCACGTGCCGCACGACCTGCCCGCTGCGTCGCGCGCGTCCTGACCCGTCCCTGCACCCCCGTCGGCGACGGCGGTGCGACCCCGGCCGACCGGGGTCGGTAGCATCGACCTGGCCCGTGTCGACGACCGCCGACCCGCGCCGCCGACCCGCCGCGACCCGCGGAGCGGGCAGACCCGAGGAGCCCACGAACGTGCCCGAGCAGATGACCCTGACCGTCGACGGCGTCGAGACCCCGGTCGCGCAGGGCACGACGGGCGCCGACCTCTTCGCCGACCGCCGCGACGTCGTCGTCGTCCGCGTCGACGGCGAGCTGAAGGACCTCGCCGCCCCGCTGGCGCCCGGCGCCGTCGTCGAGGCGGTGACCATCGACTCGCCGGACGGTCTCGCGGTGCTGCGGCACTCGGCCGCCCACGTGCTCGCGCAGGCGGTGCAGGAGGTCAACCCGACGGCGCGCCTCGGCATCGGCCCGCCGATCACCGACGGCTTCTACTACGACTTCGACGTCGAGACCCCGTTCACCCCCGAGGACCTCAAGGCGATCGAGAAGGTCATGGGCCGGATCGTCAAGGAGGGCCAGACCTTCCGGCGGTGGGACGTCACCGAGGCGCAGGCGCGCGAGGAGCTGGCCGCCGAGCCGTACAAGCTCGAGCTCATCGGGCTCAAGGGGGAGGCGGGCGACGCCGCCGACGGCGCGTCGGTCGAGGTCGGTCTGGGCGGTCTGTCGATCTACCAGAACGTGCGGGGCGCCGGGCGGGAGTCCGAGACCGTCGTGTGGCAGGACCTGTGCCGTGGCCCGCACCTGCCCAGCACCCGCCTGATCGGCAACGGCTTCCAGCTCACCCGCTCGGCCGCCGCGTACTGGCGAGGCTCGGAGAAGAACCCGCAGCTGCAGCGCGTGTACGGCACCGCGTGGCCGACCAAGGACGAGCTGAAGGCGTACCTCGAGCGCATCGCCGAGGCGGAGCGCCGCGACCACCGCAAGCTCGGCAACGAGCTCGACCTGTTCTCGTTCCCCGAGGAGATCGGGTCCGGTCTGGCCGTGTTCCACCCCAAGGGCGGCATCATCCGCATGGAGATGGAGGAGTACTCGCGCCGCCGTCACGTGCAGGCCGGCTACTCCTTCGTGAACTCGCCGCACATCACCAAGGAGCAGCTCTTCCAGATCTCCGGGCACCTGGACTGGTACGCCGACGGCATGTACCCGCCCATGCAGCTCGACGCGGAGTACCACGAGGACGGCACGGTCCGGCGTGAGGGGCAGAACTACTACCTCAAGCCGATGAACTGCCCGATGCACAACCTGATCTTCGCCTCGCGCGGGCGGTCGTACCGCGAGCTGCCGCTGCGGCTCTTCGAGTTCGGGACCGTCTACCGGTACGAGAAGTCGGGCGTCGTGCACGGCATGACCCGTGCCCGCGGCTTCACCCAGGACGACGCGCACATCTACTGCACCCGCGAGCAGATGAAGGACGAGCTCACGAGCCTGCTCACCTTCGTCCTCGACCTGCTGAAGGACTACGGGCTCGACGACTTCTACCTGGAGCTGTCGACCCGGAACCCCGAGAAGTCGGTCGGCTCCGAGGAGGTCTGGGAGGAGGCGACGCAGACCCTGCGTGAGGTCGCCGAGGCCTCCGGCCTCGACCTCGTCCCGGACCCGGGCGGCGCCGCGTTCTACGGCCCCAAGATCTCGGTCCAGGCGAAGGACGCCATCGGCCGCACCTGGCAGATGTCGACGATCCAGCTCGACTTCAACCTGCCCGAGCGGTTCGAGCTCGAGTACACCGCCCCCGACGGCAGCCGGCAGCGCCCGGTGATGATCCACCGCGCGCTGTTCGGGTCGATCGAGCGGTTCTTCGCCGTGCTCACCGAGCACTACGCCGGCGCGTTCCCCGCGTGGCTCGCGCCCGTGCAGGTGCTCGCCGTCCCGGTGGCCGAGCCGTTCGAGCCGTACCTCGACGAGGTCGTCTCCCGCCTGCGTGCGCAGGGCATCCGTGCGGAGGTCGACCGGTCCGACGACCGCTTCGGCAAGAAGATCCGCAACGCCTCGACGCAGAAGATCCCGTTCGTGCTCATCGCCGGCGGGGAGGACGCCGAGGCCGGTGCCGTCTCCTTCCGCTACCGCGACGGGCGCCAGGACAACGGCGTGCCCGTCGACGTGGCGGTCGACCGGATCGTGTCGGCCGTCCGCGACCGCGTGCAGGTCTGAGCCGTGCCCTCCTCCGACGACGTGGAGGTCGAGCCCGCCGACGCCTTCGCCGGCGTCCCGGACGGGCTCGACCGCCTGTGGACCCCCCACCGGATGGCGTACATCGGTGGGCAGGACAAGCCCGCCGACGACGCCCCGGGCGACGGCTGCCCGTTCTGCCGCATCCCGGGCCTGCCCGACGAGCAAGGGCTGGTCGTGCACCGCGGCGAGGTCGCGTACGTGGTGATGAACCTCTACCCGTACAACTCGGGGCACCTGCTGGTGTGCCCGTACCGGCACGTCGCGGACTACACCGAGCTGACGGCGCCCGAGGTCGCGGAGGTGGCCGACCTGACCCGGACCGCGATGCGCGTGGTGCGCGAGGTGCTCGCGCCCGACGGCTTCAACCTCGGCATGAACCAGGGCCAGGTCGCGGGCGCCGGCATCCAGGCGCACCTGCACCAGCACGTCGTGCCCCGCTGGGGTGGCGACGCGAACTTCCTGCCGATCGTCGCGCGCACCCGCGCGCTGCCGGCGCTGCTCGGCGACACGCGCGCGGCGCTGGCCGCCGCGTGGCCCGCCACCACGAAGGGATGACGGACGCGTGCTGAGCCGACTGCGCGGCGCGATGACGCGGCTGTGGACGCCGCTGGCCGACGCGCTCCTGCGCCGGGGGGTGTCCCCGGACGCCGTGACCATCACCGGGACGCTCGTCGTCGTCGTCACGGCGCTGTGGGCGTTCCCCACGGGCCACCTGCTGCTGGGCGGCCTGCTCATCGCCGTCTTCACGCTCACCGACTCGATCGACGGGGTCATGGCGCGCCGGTCCGGGCGCAGCGGCCCCTGGGGCGCGTTCCTGGACTCGACCCTCGACCGCTTCGGCGACGGTGCGATCTTCGCGGGTCTCGTGCTCTGGTACACCGGTGGTGGCGACTCGCGCCTCACCGCGGTGCTCGCGCTGGCGTGCCTCGTCCTGGGCTCGATCGTGCCCTACGCCCGGGCTCGTGCGGAGGGTCTGGGCATGACGGCCGCCGTCGGCATCGCCGAGCGCGCCGACCGGTTGTTCGCCGTGCTCCTCGCCACCGTCCTGGTGGGTGCCGGCCTGCCCGACGTCGTCATGACCGTCGTCCTCGGCCTGCTCACGGTGGCGTCCGCGATCACGGTGGTGCAGCGCATGGCGACGGTGCGGCGCCAGGTGCGCCAGGCGGCGTCGTGATCGACGTCGCCCGCGCCTACCACCTCGCGTGGCGGGTGGGCCACCGGGTCCCCGGCGTCCTCGTCCGTGGCCTGTCCACGCTCGGCGCGGACGTCGCGTGGTGGCGTCACGGCTCCGGCGTCCGCCGCCTCGAGGCCAACCTCGCGCGGGTGCGCCCCGAGCTGGACGAGCGCGCGCTGCGCCGGCTGTCCCGCGCGGGCATGCGGTCGTACATGCGCTACTTCGGCGAGGCGTTCACCCTCCGCGCGCTGAGCACGGACCAGCTCGCGGCCCGCGTGCGGGTCGAGGGCCTCGAGAACGTGCAGCCGCACCTCGACGTGGGGCGGCAGGTGGTCGTCGCCCTCGGGCACACGGGCAACTGGGACCTCGCCGGCGCCTGGGCCACCGCCCACGTCGCGCCGGTCACGACCGTCGCCGAGCGGCTGAGGCCCGAGGAGCTCTTCCAGGAGTTCCTCGCCTTCCGCGAGAGCATCGGCCTGCGGATCATCCCGCTGACGGGGGCCGGTGACGTCTTCCGGCAGCTGGTGCGGGTGGCACGCACCGGACCGGGGCTGCTGCCGCTGCTGGCCGACCGCGACCTCACGGCCAAGGGCCTCGAGGTCGACCTGTTCGGGCAGCGCGCGCGGGTCGCGGCCGGCCCCGCCGCGCTGGCGGTCACCACCGGTGCGCCGCTGGTCGCCGCGTCGATCACCTACGAGCGGCTGCAGCGCCCCCGGCGCCGCGCGGCCGGCAGCCCGTGGGGCATCGTCGTGCGGTTCAGCCCGCGCATCGAGGTGCCGGCCGACGTCCCGCGCGCCGAGAAGGTCCACGCCCTGACGCAGGCGTGGGTCGACGTGCTGGCCGAGCAGATCCACGCCCGCCCGCAGGACTGGCACATGCTGCAGCGCGTCTTCGTCGCGGACCTGGACCCGGCGCGCGACGCGTCCCGGCGTCGCGACGCGGCGCACGACGAGCCCGCGCCCGACGGCACCGCGGGTGACGACCCCCTCGACCTGGGAGCCACGACGTGACGACCACCCGTCCGCTGCGCGTGGGGATCGTGTGCCCCTACTCCTTCGACGTGCCCGGCGGCGTGCAGTTCCACGTCCGCGACCTGGCAGAGTCGCTCATCGCACGCGGCCACGAGGTGTCGGTGCTGGCACCGGCGGCCGACGACACCCCCGTGCCGCCGTACCTCGTGGCGGCGGGTCGTGCCGTGCCGGTGCACTACAACGGCTCGGTCGCACGGCTGACCTTCGGGCCGGTCACCGCGGGCCGCGTGCGCCGCTGGCTGACCGCCGGGGAGTTCGACGTGCTGCACCTGCACGAACCCGTGACGCCGAGCCTGGGCATGCTCGCGCTGTGGATCGCGGACGGGCCGGTCGTGGCGACGTTCCACACGTCGATCGTGCGGTCCCGGTCCCTGCAGATGGCGTACCCCCTGGTGCGGCAGTCCCTGGAGAAGATCTCCCTGCGCATCGCGGTGTCGGAGGACGCCCGGCGCACGCTGGTCGAGCACCTCGGCGGCGACGCGGTGGTGATCCCCAACGGGGTGTGGGTCGACACGTTCGCCACGGCCGGCACGGACCCGCGCTGGACCGGCACGCCCCAGGCGCCCACGGTGGCGTTCCTCGGGCGGCTGGACGAGCCGCGCAAGGGACTGGCGGTCCTGCTGCGTGCCGTCGGGACCGTCCTCGACACGTACCCCGGGGCGCGCGTCCTCGTCGCGGGACGCGGCGAGACGGGCCAGGAGCAGGCGCGCGAGGTGCTGGGCGACCGCGCCGGCGCGGTCGAGTTCCTCGGCGGCGTGAGCGAGGAGGACAAGGCCCGGCTCCTCGCCTCGGTGGACGTGTACTGCGCACCGCAGACGGGTGGCGAGAGCTTCGGCATCGTCCTGGTCGAGGCCATGGCCGCCGGGACGACCGTCGTGGCCAGCGACCTGGGCGCCTTCGCGCGGGTGCTCGACGACGGCGAGGCCGGCGTCCTGTTCCGCACGGGGGACCCCGCGGACCTCGGCGCGACGCTCGTGCGGGTGCTGGGTGACGCCGCGCTGCGCGAGCGCGTGAGCGCGCACGCGTCGCGCGTCGTGGGGCGGTACGACTGGTCGGCGGTGACCGACCAGGTGCTGGCCGTGTACGAGATGGCCGTGGCCGGCCGCGACGCGCCCGTCGGTGAGGACCCGTCGTCGCTGCGTGGCGCGCGGCTGCTCGAGATGCGGCGGAACCGCTCGTGACGGGCCTGGCGGACGGCACCGTCGTCCTGGTGGTCGTGGGCGTCGTGCTGCTCGTGCTGTGGCTCGTGTGGGTGCGGGCGAGCCGGCTCGACCGGCTGCACCGCAAGGTCGCCGCGTCGCGCGCGGTGGTCGACGCCCAGCTGGTCCGGCGTGCGACGGTGGCGGCGGAGCTGGCGAGCACCGGGCTGCTGGACCCCGCGAGCTCGCTGGTCCTCAGCGAGGCCGTGTGGGAGTCCCTCGCGGCCGCCGGGTCCGGCGACCTCCCCGTGGGGCTCGTGCCACCGGACGTGCGCGCGGCGCTGGACGCACCGTCCCCGGACGGGGAGCGCCCGGACCGGGCGCAGGTGGAGAGCGAGCTGACCGGGGCGCTGCGCGAGATCCTCGACGACCCGCAGGAGGTCGCGGCGCTGGCGACGGACCCGCAGGGCGCGCAGCTGCTCGACGACCTCGCCGCAGCCTGGTACCGCGTGCAGCTCGCACGCCGGTTCCACAACGAGGCCGTCGCGCAGACGCGTCGCGTGCGGCGCAGCGTCCTGGTGCGGCTGCTCCGGCTGGCGGGCCACGCGCCGGAGCCGACGACGCTGGAGATGGACGACGCGTGGCCGCACGGGCTGGCGCACCCCGGCGAGAGCGTCCGTCCTCCGCACGCCGGGGTCGACGAGCCCGCGGTCTGACCCGCGTGTCCGCTTGCCGGGCGGCCACGGGGCCACGGCCGCGCGACTGCCTAGGATGGGCGCGTCCCGACCACGGCGGCCGGTGCTCCCGCCCCGCCGCGTGCGGCCGGGCAGCCGCCGCGCGTCCTGCACCGCCGATCGAAGAGGTCTGACGTGATCGAGAACTCCCAGCCCGCCGCCGGTGAGGTCGGAACCGCGCGGGTCAAGCGCGGCATGGCCGAGATGCTCAAGGGCGGCGTCATCATGGACGTCGTCACCCCGGA
The DNA here is from genome assembly GCA_023389455.1 of Actinomycetes bacterium. Classification (GTDB taxonomy): domain Bacteria; phylum Actinomycetota; class Actinomycetes; order Actinomycetales; family Cellulomonadaceae; genus Cellulomonas. Next base: position 10,179 of record JAEWEJ010000234.1, read on the forward strand.
GCAGGCCAAGATCGCCGAGGACGCGGGCGCCGTCGCCGTCATGGCGCTCGAGCGGGTCCCCGCCGACATCCGCGCCCAGGGCGGCGTCGCGCGCATGAGCGACCCCGACCTCATCGACGGCATCATCTCGACGGTCTCCATCCCCGTGATGGCCAAGGCCCGCATCGGCCACTTCGTCGAGGCGCAGGTGCTGCAGTCGCTCGGCGTCGACTACGTCGACGAGTCCGAGGTGCTCACGCCCGCCGACTACGCGCACCACATCGACAAGTGGGCGTTCACCGTGCCCTTCGTGTGCGGTGCGACCAACCTGGGCGAGGCGCTGCGGCGGATCACCGAGGGTGCCGCGATGATCCGCTCGAAGGGCGAGGCGGGGACCGGTGACGTCTCGAACGCGACGACGCACATGCGCACGCTGCGCGACGAGATCCGCCGTCTGACGTCGCTGCCCGAGGACGAGCTGTACCTCGCGGCCAAGGACCTGCAGGCGCCGTACGAGCTCGTCAAGGAGGTCGCGACGGCCGGGAAGCTGCCCGTCGTGCTCTTCACCGCCGGTGGCATCGCGACGCCGGCCGACGCCGCGATGATGATGCAGCTCGGCGCCGAGGGCGTGTTCGTGGGCTCGGGCATCTTCAAGTCGGGCAACCCCGCCGAGCGCGCCGCCGCCATCGTCAAGGCGACGACGTTCTACGACGACCCCGACGTGATCGCGAAGGTCTCGCGTGGTCTCGGCGACGCGATGGTCGGCATCAACGTCGACGACGTGCCGGTGCCGCACCGGCTCGCCGAGCGAGGCTGGTGAGCACCGCCGCCGACGGCCGGTCGTCGCCCCCCGGGCCCCCCGGGGGGCGCCGCGCCCCCCCC
>JAEWEJ010000243.1 GCA_023389455.1 Actinomycetes bacterium
CTGCCACGCCGCCGTCGCGAGCGTCGTCGTGCCCACGACGACGACGGCGAGCACCCCGCCCGCGACGACGGCGCCGGGCGCGCCGCTGCCCGCCGTGGCCGTGACGAGCGTCCCGCCGACGACCGCGCCGAGAGCTGCTCCGAGACCCGTGACCAGCGCACCCTCGATCGCCGACGCGCCGACGACGGCCGCACGCGTCGTGCCGCGCGAGCGCACCAGCACGGTCTCCGGGCGGCGGGCGTCGACGAGCATGCGGGACACCTGCCCGAACGTGAGGACCACGACGAGCGCCGTGAGCGCAGCCGCCGGCACGGACACGCCCCGGGCTGCGGCGAGGTCCGCGTCCGTGCTGGCGAGCAGCCCGCCCAGGCCACCGGTCGCCGTGACGCCGAGGACCATGACGTCCTCGTCCTCGTGGAGCACGGCCCTCGTGCCCTCGAGCGCGGCCCGCAGGGGTGTCAGGTCCGCCGGGCGCACCCGGTCGAGGTCGGGGACCACGGTCCAGTGCACCCGGACCCGCTGCGGGGCGTCGCCCAGAGCCGACTCGGACACCAGCACCGGGTGCGCCACGGGGTCGGCGCCGCCCTGCGCCTCGTCGAACCACGCCGGGGCGCGCGCGTCGGCCGGCTCGTACACGGCGGCGACCACGAAGGGGCGCGCGTCGTCGCCCGCACCGAGCGTGAGCGCGTCCCCGACCGCCAGGCCGGCGGACGTCGCGAGGTCGGCCGGGACCGCGACACCGTCGGGGGGGTCCGTGGGCCACGTCCCCGCCGACGTGACGACGAGGGTGGGGTCCTGCGCGCCGAGGGTGACCTCGAGCGCGCCGTCGGCGTCGTCGCCCGCACCGCTCGCCGGCGACGGGTCACCGTCCGCCGCCGCCGCGCCCGGCACGAGCGGCAGCGGCTCGGACCGCGACGACCGGTGCACGTCGACCGGCTGGCGACCCAGGCGCTGGGCGAGGATCCGCCGGGCCGCCGCGTCCTGTTCGTCGGGCGTACCGGAGAGCGTCGTCGTGAACCGTGCGGCGGCCGACGTCGCGGGAGCCTCTCGCAGCGCCGTCACGAGCCCGGACCGTGCCGCGACGTCGAGGTGACCGACGATCGCGACGACGACGGCGCACGCCAGCGCCGCGAGCACGCCGGCCAGCGCGAGCAGCCCGCCCTGCGCCCTCGCGCGTCGGGTCAGCAGACCGCCGGTGCGCATCGCCGGAGGCTATCCGCGTCCGCGCCCCCGCAGAAGGTGTGCACGGGGACGATCTGCGCGGACCTCCCGGCACGGACCGGGTCGCGGGTGTCATGCTCCCGGCGGGACCGGTGCCGTAGGCTGGCCGCACAACTCAACACGCTGCTCGAACCGCGGCGGGAGAGCTCCCGTCGGCCGCACGCGACGCGGCTGCGCGGGACGCCGAAGGAGCAAGTTCCCCTCCGAATCTCTCAGGCACCCGTACCGCTGCGGCCAGGCAACTCTGGAAAGCGGCGCCGGCCAGGTCCGGTGCCCACCGACGGTGCAAGCCGGCGCGCCCCGGAGCCGCGTCCCGTCGGGGGCGTGCTCATGGCGGACCGGCAAAACTCTCAGGTCACCCCGCACGGGGTGGATGACAGAGCGGGGAGCCCCTGCCCGTCCCGGGCCGTGCGTCGGCACGACCGGACGACCCCGTGGAGCACCCGTGACCGACCTCGCCGTGCCGCCCGTCCCGTCCGCCGCCCCGCCGTCCGACGTCCCGCCGCGCCGCTCGCCGGCCGCCGACGGCTTCGCCGACCGCCACATCGGCCCCCGTGGGGACGAGACGTCCCGCATGCTCGCGGCGCTGGGGTACGACGACCTCGACGCGCTCGTCGACGCCGCCGTGCCGGCCGCGATCCGCACCGACCGCCCGCTGGACCTGCCGCCCGCGCGGTCCGAGGAGCAGGTGCTCGCGGACCTGCGGGCGATCGCCGGCCGCAACCGGGTGCTGCGCCCGATGATCGGGCAGGGCTACTACGGCACGGTCACGCCCGCCGTGATCCGCCGCAACGTGCTGGAGTCGCCCGCCTGGTACACGGCGTACACGCCGTACCAGCCGGAGATCTCGCAGGGCCGGCTCGAGGCGCTGCTCAACTTCCAGACCGTCGTGTCGGACCTGACGGGCCTGGACGTCGCGAACGCCTCCCTGCTCGACGAGGCGACGGCCGTCGCCGAGGCGGTCGCGCTCATGTGGCGCGCGTCGCGCGCGACGACGGGCACGGTCGTGCTGGACGCCGACCTGTTCGGCCAGTCGCTCGCGGTGGCACGGGGGCGGGCCGAGGCGGTGGGACTGCCGGTCGTCGTCGCGGACCTCACCGACGGGCTGCCGGAGGTCGACGGGCCGCTGGTCGGCGTCGTCGTGCAGCAGGTCGGGGCGTCGGGCGTGCTGCGCGACCTGCGCCCGGTGGTCGCCGCGGCCAAGGAGCGCGGGGCGCTCGTCACCGTGGCCGCCGACCTGCTGGCGCTGACGCTGGTGACGTCGCCGGGGGAGCTGGGGGCCGATGTGGCCGTCGGCTCCGCGCAGCGGTTCGGCGTCCCGCTGTTCGGTGGCGGGCCGCACGCGGCGTTCATGGCGGTGCGCTCCGGGCTGGAGCGCACGCTGCCCGGGCGGCTGGTCGGGGTGTCCGTCGACGCCGACGGCGCTCCCGCCTACCGCCTCGCGCTGCAGACCCGTGAGCAGCACATCCGCCGCGAGAAGGCGACGAGCAACATCTGCACCGCGCAGGCGCTGCTGGCGATCGTCGCGTCCATGTACGCGGTCTACCACGGGCCCGACGGGCTGCGGGCGATCGCGCGCCGCGTGCACGGGCGTGCGCGGGCGGTGCTGCAGGGGCTGCGCGGGCTCGGCGTGACGGTCGTGCACGACGACGTCTTCGACACCGTGCGCGCGCACGTCCCGGGCCGGGCGGCCGACGTGGCACAGGCTGCCGTCGCCGCGGGCGTCAACGTGTGGGTCGCCGACGCCGACCACGTGCAGGTCGCGTGCGACGAGACGACGACGGCCGACGACGTGGTGGCGGTGCTGGGCGCGTTCGTCGCCGCCGGTGTCACCACGGCCCCGGTCGCGGCCGACGGGACCCGCTCCTTCGGCGCCTTCGGGGGAGGCCCCACCGAGCCGCGGGCCGAGCTGCTGCGGAGCACCGACTTCCTCACGCACCCCGTGTTTCACGTGAATCGTTCCGAGACCGCGATGCTGCGCTACCTGCGCCGCCTGTCGGACAAGGACCTGGCGCTCGACCGCACGATGATCCCGCTGGGCTCCTGCACCATGAAGCTCAACGCGACGGCCGAGATGGAGCCCATCTCCTGGCCCGAGTTCGCGGACGTCCACCCGTACGCGCCCGCCGACCAGACCCAGGGGTACGCGGCGCTGGTCACCGAGCTGCAGGAGTGGCTCGCGGAGATCACCGGCTACGCCGCCGTCAGCGTGCAGCCCAACGCCGGCTCGCAGGGCGAGCTCGCCGGGCTGCTCGCCATCCACGCGTACCACGAGGCCACACGCCCCGAGGGTGCCGAGCACCGCGACATCTGCCTCATCCCCGCCTCGGCGCACGGCACCAACGCGGCCTCGGCCGCGCTCGCGGGCCTGCGCGTGGTCGTCGTCGCGACGGCCGAGGACGGCGAGGTCGACCTGGCCGACCTGCGCGCCAAGCTCGAGCAGCACGGCCCCCGCGTCGCGGCGATCATGATCACCTACCCCTCGACGCACGGCGTCTACGAGGAGCACGTGCGCGAGGTCTGCGACCTCGTGCACGCCGCGGGCGGCCAGGTCTACATCGACGGCGCCAACCTCAACGCGCTCGTCGGGCTGGCCCGCCCGGCCGAGCTGGGGGGCGACGTCTCGCACCTCAACCTGCACAAGACCTTCTGCATCCCGCACGGCGGCGGCGGTCCGGGCGTGGGGCCGGTCGCGGTGGCCGCGCACCTGGCGCCGTACCTGCCCGGCGACCCGACGCCGGGCGCCGCCGGGTCGACCGTCGCCCCCGTCTCCGCGGCCCCGTGGGGCTCGGCCGGCATCCTGCCGATCTCGTGGGCGTACGTCGCGCTCATGGGCCCCGACGGCCTGAGCCGGGCCACCGAGACGGCCGTGCTCGCCGCGAACTACCTGGCCACGCGCCTGCGCGAGCACTACCCGGTGCTGTACGCGGGCCCCGGCGGGCTGGTCGCGCACGAGTGCATCCTCGACCTGCGCCCGCTCACCAAGGCCACCGGCGTGACCGCCGAGGACGTCGCCAAGCGCCTCATGGACTACGGCTTCCACGCCCCGACGCTGTCGTTCCCCGTGCCCGGCACGCTCATGGTCGAGCCCACGGAGAGCGAGGACCTGGCCGAGCTCGACCGCTTCGTCGACGCGATGGTCGCGATCCGCGGTGAGATCGAGGGGGTCGCCGAGGGGCGGTGGCCGCTCGCCGACTCGCCGCTGCGCCAGGCGCCGCACACCGCCGCGGCGGTCTGCGCGGACGTCTGGGAGCACCCCTACGGCCGCGAGCAGGCCGCGTACCCCGTCGCGACGCTGCGCACCGACAAGTACTGGCCGCCCGTGCGCCGCATCGACGGCGCCCGCGGCGACCGCCACCTCGTCTGCTCGTGCCCGCCCGTCGAGGCGTACGCGGACGACGTCCGATGAGCGCGACCGGCACGTCCCCGCAGCCCCCCACCGCGACCGGAGCCCCCATGACCGAGCAGCACTCGCCCCTGCACGACGAGCACGTGGCCCTCGGCGCCGCGCTCACCGCGTTCGCCGGGTGGCAGATGCCGCTGCGGTACACCTCGGACCTGGCCGAGCACACCGCGGTGCGCACGGCCGCCGGGCTGTTCGACCTGTCCCACATGGGCGAGATCGAGGTGACGGGTCCGGACGCCGGCGCGTTCCTCGACCGCGCGCTCGTCGGGAACCTCAGCGGCCTGCGCGTGCTCGGGGCGCGCTACACCATGGTGGTCCAGGAGGACGGCGGGGTCATCGACGACCTGGTCGTCTACCGCACCGGTGGGACCACCTACCTGGTCGTCGCCAACGCCTCCAACCACGAGGTGGTGCTGGCCGAGCTGCGCGAGCGCGCCGCCGCGACGGGCCTGGACGTGCAGGTGGACGACCGCTCCGCTGCGACCGCCCTGGTCGCCGTCCAGGGACCGCACGCGCTCGCGGTCGTCGAGGCGCTGCCCGGCCTGACGGCGGACGCGGACGGACCGCAGGACGTCACCCCCGCGACCCTGCGCTACTACGCCTGCCTGCCGATGCGGTTCGAGGGACGTCCGGTCCTCGTGGCGCGCACCGGGTACACCGGCGAGGACGGGTTCGAGTTCTTCGTCGACGCCGCCGACGCCCCCGCCCTGTGGCGCGCGCTCCTGGCCGCCGGCGCGGACCACGGGCTGGTCCCGGCGGGCCTGTCGGCGCGCGACTCGCTGCGGCTCGAGGCCGGCATGCCCCTGTACGGCAACGAGCTCGACCGCACCACCACCCCGCACGACGCGGGACTGGGCCGCGTCGTGCGCCTCGACAAGGTCGACGCCGACGGGGAGCCCGTGCCGTTCGTGGGCCGCGACGCGCTCGCCGCGCGCGCCCACAGCGCCCCGGCCCGCGTCCTCGTCGGCCTGCAGGGCCTGGGCCGCCGCGCCGCCCGCCACGGGTACGCCGTGCACGCGTCCACGCAGCCGGACGCACCCGTCGTCGGGACCGTCACCTCGGGTGCGCCGTCGCCCACCCTCGGCCACCCGGTCGCCATGGCGTACGTGACGCCCGAGGTGAGCGCGGAGGGCACCGAGCTCGCCGTCGACGTGCGCGGCCGGCGCGAACCGGTGCGCGTCGTGGCCCTGCCCTTCTACCGTCGTCCTCGGTGACCACGGCGCGCCGTCGCCAGCCACCCACCACGCCCGCACCACCGACCCGACAGGAGCCACCATGGCCACCGAGCTGCCCACCACGCTGCAGTACACCGCCGAGCACGAGTGGGTGGACGACTCGTCACCCGTGACGGTCGGCATCACGTCCGTCGCGGCCGAGGCGCTGGGCGACATCGTCTTCGTCGAGCTGCCCGCCGTGGGCGACACCGTCGAGGCCGGGTCGGTCATCGGGGAGATCGAGTCGACGAAGTCCGTCTCCGAGCTCTTCTCGCCCGTGTCGGGCACCGTCACCGAGGTGAACCAGGCGGTCGTCGACGACCCCTCGATCGTCAACGGCGACCCCTTCGGCGCGGGGTGGCTGCTGCGCGTCGACGTGACGTCCACGGGGCCCCTCCTGACGGCCGCCGAGTACGGCGCCCTCAACCCCTGAGCCGTTCGCGTAGGTGCTTGCACCCAGGCCTCAGTCGTCCGGCCCATCCCACGGACGCGCCACCATGCGTCCGGGTGCTTGCCCCGAACGGGTGGTCTGGCGCACAGTGCTGAGCGACGGGTCGTCGCGCGACGTATCAGGGGGAGCGCAGCGCCGTCATGACAGGTGCAGCATCCGGCACCGCGGGGGGGACTTCTCACGGTGATTCAGAGAAATCGGCGAAAGTCGCGTCATAGCGACGCGGGCCGCCGCTCTCATCCGGTACGCAGCCCACGCGGGACCGGAGAGTCCGGCCCCGCCGCCCACCGGAGGACATCATGACCATGCTGGACACGAGCGTGACCCTGCACACCGCGGGGACCCACTCGCTCACCCGCCGCGAGCGGGTCGTGCTGGCCGAGCTGACGGAGGACGTCACGCTCGAGGAGATCGCGACGCGGCTCTTCGTCACGCGCAACACCGTGAAGTCCCAGGTCCGCAGCGTCTACCGCAAGATCGGTGCGTCGACGCGTGCCGAGGCGGTCGCGTGGGCCGAGGCGCACGGGATCCGCTGAAGGGACCCGCTCCGACGCGGAGGGGCGGGTGGGATCCCTCCGCAGCACGTAGCACCGTTCGCTCGCAGGCTCTGCCCGGCCGGACCTCCCCGGCCGAGTGCGGACCCGAAGGCCTGCCGCACCGCCGCGGCCGGCTGGGCACGCCGTCGCGCACGACCCGGCCACACCGTCGTGACCCGGCCGTGACGCACGACTGGCACACTCGAGGGATGAGCCCCGTCCTCGTCGTCGCCGCCGCTGTGGTGGACGATCTCGACGACCCCCGCCTGCTGCTCGCCGCGCGCCGCGCGACACCGGCCAGCCTGGCCGGCCGCTGGGAGTTCCCCGGCGGCAAGGTCGAGCCGGACGAGACGCCCGAGGAGGCGTTGCACCGCGAGCTCCGCGAGGAGCTCGGGGTCCGCGTCGGTCTGGGCGTCGAGCTGCTCGGACCCGACGACGGGGCCTGGCGGCTGTCCGACCAGTACGTCATGCGCCTGTGGTTCGCCGAGGTGGTCGCGGGCGAGCCCGAGCCGCTCGTCGAGCACGACCAGCTGCGCTGGCTGCCGGCCGGGCAGTGGCTCGACGTCCCGTGGCTGGACGCCGACGTGCGGATCGTGGAAGGGCTGGCCGACTTCGTCGCGTCGTTCACCGACGGCCGCCGCACCGCCTGATCGCTGACGTCGTCGCGTCGGCCGTCGACGCGGGCCGTCGCGGTCGCCCGCAGCTGCTGCGCGTCCCGGGCGGTGGGAAAGTGCCTGGTCAGGTGAGGCTCGACGCTGGCTCGACGCTCACCGGCACGGTCGTCCGCCGTGAGCGGTCCATGTCGTCCCTCTGTGTTCGCTGTGAGCGAAACAGCCCCCGGGAGCAGTTGGCACTCTCACCCCGAGAGTGCTAATTCTTGGCATGTAGCCAGCCGGTGGGCGAGCCCGCCGGGGAGCACCGGGGCGCCGGGTGGTCCGGCCCCCACGTCGAGGAGGTGATGGCGCGTGGCTACCCGTTTCGACCCCTTCCAGGAGATGGACCGCGTGCTCGCGCAGGTCCTCGCGTCCGACCGCGCGTCGGCCACCATGCCGATGGACCTGTACCGCGACGGTGACCACTACGTGCTGAACGTCGACCTGCCGGGCGCCGACCCGGGCACCATCGACGTGAGCGTCGACGACCGCACCCTGACCATCCGCGCCCAGCGCAGCGCCCGCCCCGAGCACGACGTGCAGTGGCTCGCCAAGGAGCGCCCCGTCGGCCAGTACGCCCGCCAGCTCACCGTGGGCCGCGGCCTGGCCCTCGACCGGATCAGCGCGACGTACACCGACGGTGTCCTGACGCTCACCGTCCCCGTGGCCGAGGAGGCCAAGCCGCGCCGCATCGAGGTGCAGCACGGCGCCGCGTCGACCCCGATCGAGGCGGCCACCACCGACTGACCCGCCGCCGCGCGCACGGCCGCACCGAGGGCCGGGTCGCCCCTCCCCCGAGAGGGCGTCCGGCCCTCGGCGTCGTCGACCCGTCGTGCGTCCGGGTCAGCCGAGGGTCGTGACGAGCCGGTCGAGCGCGTCGGCGAGGATCGCCGGGGACGTGGCGAGGTTGAGCCGCACGTGCCCGTCGCCTCCCGGCCCGAAGGTCGGTCCCGCGTTCACCGCGAGGCGGCCGTGCTCCAGCAGCAGGCGCGCCGGGTCGCCGTCGGTGCGCTGCACGCCGGGCGTGGCCCGCAGGTCCAGCCACGCGAAGTACGTCGCGGCAGGGCGGACCCACCGGGCCTGGGGGAGCCGCTCGGCCAGGGTGGCGGCGACGAGGTCACCGTTGCCCCGGACCGCGGCCAGCACGTCCGCGAGCCAGGCGTCGCCGTGGCGGTAGGCCGCCTGGTGGGCGATCGACGCGACGTGGCTGACGCCGTGCCCGACGATCTCGGGCATGCGGCGCAGGTCGTCGGCCGCCGGGCCTGGCACCGCCAGCGCCGCCTTGAGCCCGGCGAGGTTGAACGCCTTCGACGCCGAGTGCAGCGCGATGGCGTCGGGGATGACGGTCGTCGTCGGCACGAACGGCTCGTCGCCGACGACGAGCGGGGCGTGGATCTCGTCGGCGACCACGCGCACGCCGTGCCGGGCCGCGAGCTCGCCGACGGCACGCAGCTCGTCCGCCGTGTGCAGGGTGCCTGTCGGGTTGTGGGGGTGGCACAGCAGGTACGCGCGGGCGTCCGCGAACGCACGGTCCAGCACCTCGAGGTCGAGGCGTCCCGTCGCGGAGAGCGGGGCCTCGACCACGCGACGGCCGGCGTGCTCGACGAACGCGCGGAACGGCGGGTACACGGGCGGGTTCACCACGACGCCGTCACCGGGGGCCGTGACCACGGCGAGCACCTCGGCCGCACCGATCATCACGTCCGGCACCATGCGCGTGCGCTCCACGGGGACGTCCCAGCCGTGCTGCCGCGCGGCGAACTCAGCGAACGCCTCGGCGTACGCCACGCCGAGCGGGCTGCCCGGGCCGGGTTCGTAGCCGGTGTCGCCGGCCGCGAGGGCGGCGGTGATCGCGTCCACCACGGCGTCGAGCGGCAGGACGTCCATCTCGGCGACGAACGCGGGCAGCACGTCCTCGGGGTAGGTGTGCCACTTCAGGGACGTGCGCCGGCGCATGTCGGCGACCGTGACGTCGAACGGGGAGGCCATGCACCGCAGGGTAGGGCGGTCGGGCCACGATGCGCTGCCCCGTCACACCGGTCACCCCTGGTCCGGGTGCGGGTACCCCCCGCTCCGCCACCCGACAGACCCCTGCGCCCTGCTCGGCGGCGGCCCGTCGTCGCGCACCGCGGCGTCCGGCCGCCGCGCGCGGGCGACGTCCGGCACGACGGGCACGGGCGGTGCGTCGGGGATGCCGCAGGCCCCGGTCGCCTGGTGGCGGCCGGGGCCCGCGGTCGTGCGGCGGTGGGTCGCGTCAGAGGGTGGCGCGGACCGTGCGCGTCGCGGCGACCAGGTGCTCGAGGGAGGGGGTGACCTCCTCGTAGCGGCGGGTCTTCAGGCCGCAGTCCGGGTTGACCCAGAGCTGGTCGACGGCGATGGTGCGGACCGCCTCGCTGAGCAGCTCGGTGACCTCGGCCTCCGAGGGGACGCGCGGCGAGTGGATGTCGTAGACGCCCGGGCCGACCGCGCGCGGGTAGCCCGCCGCGGCGATGTCGCCGAGGATCTCCATCTTCGAGCGCGCGGCCTCGATGCTGGTCACGTCGGCGTCCAGGCCGTCGATCGCGTCCATGATCTCGCCGAACTCCGAGTAGCACAGGTGCGTGTGGATCTGCGTGTCCGGGCGCACGCCGGCCGTCGAGAGCCGGAACGAGCGCACCGACCAGTCGAGGTACGCGGCGTGGTCCTTCTCGCGCAGCGGCAGCAGCTCGCGCAGCGCGGGCTCGTCGACCTGGACGACCGCGATGCCGGCCGCCTCGAGGTCGGCGATCTCGTCGCGCAGCGCGAGGGCGACCTGGTTGGCGGTGTCGCCCAGCGGCTGGTCGTCGCGGACGAACGACCACGCGAGGATCGTCACCGGGCCCGTGAGCATGCCCTTCATCGGCTTCGACGTGAGGGACTGCGCGTACTGCGCCCACGCCACCGTGATGGGCGCGGGCCGCGACACGTCGCCCCACAGGATCGACGGGCGCGTGCAGCGCGACCCGTACGACTGGACCCAGCCGTTCTGCGTGACCGCGAACCCGTCGAGGTTCTCCGCGAAGTACTGGACCATGTCGTTGCGCTCGGGCTCACCGTGCACCAGCACGTCCAGGCCGATGCGCTCCTGCAGCTCGACGACGCGGCGGATCTCCGCCTTCATCTCGTCCTCGTACTGCTCCGCCGTCAGCTCGCCCTTGCCGAAGGCGGCGCGCGCCTTGCGGATCTCGGGGGTCTGCGGGAAGGACCCGATGGTCGTCGTCGGCAGCGCCGGCAGGTCGAGGCGGGCGGCCTGGGCGGCCTTGCGCTGGTCGAACGGGCCGCGGCGGAACTGCTCGTCGGTGAGGGCGGCCGCGCGCTCGCGGACCTCCGGGCGCACGACGCCCGGTGCCGTCGCGCGGGACTGCACCGCGTCGGACGCGGCGCGCAGCTGCTCGGCGATCGCCTCGCGGCCCGCGGTCAGGCCCTCGGCGAGCGTCGCGACCTCGCGGACCTTCTCGTCCGCGAAGGCGAGCCAGGACACCAGCGTGCGGTCGAGCGCGGGCTCGTCCTCGAGGGTGTGCGGGACGTGGAACAGCGACGTCGACGTGCCGACGGTGACCGCCGCGGCACCGAGCGTCCCCAGCTGCTCGAGCACGCCGAGCTTGGCGTCGAGGTCCGCGCGCCAGATGTTGTGGCCGTCGATCACACCACCGACGAGCGTCTTGCCGGCGAGCCCGGGGACGGGCACCGTCGGGGCGTCGCCGCGGACCAGGTCGAGCGCGAGGCCCTCGACGTCGGTGGCCGCGACGACGGGCAGCGTGGCGCCCAGGTCGCCGTACGGGGCGGCGAGCAGGATCGCCGGGCGCTGCGGGCGGGCGAGCTCGGTCGCCAGCGCCCGGTAGGCGCGTGTCGTGGCCTCGGCGAGCACCTCGGGGGAGACGCCGACGGAGTCCGAGACGAGCGCGGGCTCGTCGATCTGCACCCAGGTGACCCCGGCGGCCGCGAGCTCGGTGAGCAGACGGGCGTAGACGGGCAGGATGTCGTCGAGACGGTCGATCGGCGAGAAGTCGGCCGGTGCGTCCTCCGTGGCCTTCGCCAGCGCGAGGTACGTGACGGGCCCGACGACGACGGGCCGGGTCAGGACGCCCTCGGCCAGCGCCTCGGCGAACTCGGCCACGGGACGGTCGGACGCGTAGCGGAACCGGGTGTCCGGGCCGATCTCCGGCACGAGGTAGTGGTAGTTCGTGTCGAACCACTTCGTCATCTCCAGCGGCAGGTCGTCGCCGCGGCCGCGGGCCACGGTGGAGTAGCCGGCCAGGTCGAGGCGGCCGTCGGCGTCCTGCAGGTCCGCGAACCGGGCGGGCACGGCACCGACGAGCGCCGTCGCGTCCAGCACCTGGTCGTAGAAGGAGAACGCGCTGGGGATCGCGGGGGCGTCGGTGGCGAGCCCGAGCTCGGCCAGGCGCGTGCGCGTGCGGCGGCGCAGGTCCGCGGCGACGGCCTCGACCTCGTCGGCCGTGGTGCGCCCGGCCCAGAACGCCTCGAGGGCCTTCTTGAGCTCGCGGCGCGGCCCGATGCGGGGGTAGCCGAGGACGGAGCCGGCGGGGAAGGCCGGGGTCGCCGGCGCGGCGGGCGTGGTGTCGGTCATGACAGGTTTCCTCGCGGTGTCGTCGTGGTCGCGTCGGCGGGGGTGCCGTCGGGCGCGGTGAGGTCGTGGGGGGAGACGGCGCTGCGGCGGCCGCCGACCAGGTCGGCGCCGTCGAGCAGGTCGAGCGCCGCCTCGTGCTTGTTGAAGGTGTAGACGTGCACGCCGGGTGCACCGCCGTCGAGGACGCGGTTGACGAGGTCGACGCCGGCCTGCGTGCCGCGGCGGTGCCGCTCGACGGGGTCGTCGGTGGAGCCGAGGACGTCCAGCAGACGTCCCGGGACCGGCACGCCGGTGAGCTCCTGGACCCGCAGCAGCCGCGCGGGGTCCGTGGTCGGGATGATGCCGGGCACGATGGGGATCGTGACGCCGGCGGTGCGGGCCTCGGCGACCAGGCCGAGGTAGGCCTCGGCGTCGAAGAAGACCTGCGAGATCGCGAAGTCCGCGCCCGCCTCCTGCTTGGCCAGCAGGGCCTGCACGTCCTGGGCACGGGTGCCGCCGGTCGCGTGGTTGCCGCGCGGGAACGCCGCGACGGCCACGGACAGCGGCCGGACGCGGGCGCGCACGGCCTGCGCGGCGCTGCGGACGCACCGCCGGCGCTCGATGTCCCGCAGCAGCTCGACGAGCTCGGCGGCGGTGTGCACGCCCTGCGGGTGCGGGCGCCAGTCGGGCTCGCCGGCCGGCGGGTCGCCGCGCAGTGCCAGGAAGGACCGCACGCCCTCGTCGAGGAACTCCTCGACGATCGTCGTGACCTCCTCGCGGGACGTCCCGACGCAGGTCAGGTGCGCGATCGGGTTGAGCGTCGTCTCGCGCAGCAGCCGGCGGACGAGCGCCCGCGTGGTCTGCCGGGTGTGCCCGGACGCCCCGTAGGTGACGGACACGAAGTCGGGCTCAACGGACTCCAGCTCACGCACGGTCGCCCAGAGCCTGGGCGCCGCGTCCGGGTTGCGCGGCGGGAAGAGCTCGAAGGAGACCGTCGGGCGGTCCAGCGCGCCCGCCTGCTCCGACCGGCGCCCGGCGGCCCGTGACCGCGCCGAGCCGGTGGCCGGCACGGTGGTCGACGCGATGGTGGTCGGGATCTCGGCCACGGCGCTCATCGCGCCGGGGGCGTGGGTGTCGGGCAGGACGTCCCGCACGAGGGGTCGGTGGCACGGTCGCGCACGATCATCGTCACTCCATCGTTCCTGGCGGAAGCACCCACACCCTCGCGTGGAGGGGGGTTGCTGCGGCGTCGTCGAGCCAGGTCTCTCAGCCGCTCTGGATGGTCGCCGAGGATCGTACCGCGGTGCCCGGATGGCGGACAGCGCGGCTCGCGATGTGAGACGTCGTCGTCCGGTCCGCAGGCGGTGCGCGTGGTCCGCCGTCGTCGCCCGTCACCCCCGTCGCCCCGGATGTCACACCAGGGGCGCCCCCGGTGTCCCCGAGGTGCCGGACGTACCGGCGACGACGAAGGAGGGCACCATGGAAGCACGGAGGATCGACGACGGCACGCGGCAGGGTGCTCGGGTCCTGGTGGTCGGCGGCGGGTACGCCGGCACGATGGCGGCCAACCGGCTGACGGGCGCGCCGGAGGTCACCGAGGTCGTGCTCGTCGACCCGCGTCCGCACCTCGTCGAGCGCATCCGCCTGCACCAGCTGGCGGCCCGCACGGGCACGGCGACGTCCGACGGCGTGCTCGCGCCGGGGGTCGAGCGGCGTGTCGGCCGCGCGGTACGCGTCGAGGACGGCCGGGTGGTGCTCGCCGACGGTGACGAGCTGGCCTACGACCGGCTCGTGCTGGCCGTCGGCAGCACGTCCGACGTCCCGCACGCGGTGCCCGGCGCGCGCGAGCACGGCGTGCCGGTCGCGGCGATCCAGGACGCCCAGCGGCTGCGGGACGCGCTCACGGACGCCGACGGCGGCGCCACGGTCACGGTCGTCGGCGGCGGGCTGACGGGGATCGAGGTGGCGGCGGAGGTCGCCGAGGCGCGGCCCGACCTGCGGGTCAGGCTCGTGGTCGGCGCGCTCGTGGGTCCGGGGCCGGGACCGCTGGGGCCCCGCGCGCGCCGCACGGTCGAGCGGGCGCTCGGCGCCCTGGGCGTCGAGGTGCTCGAGGGCGCGCGCGTCGAGGAGGTCGAGGACGGCAAGGTGGTCCTGACCGACGGGCGCCACCTGCCCAGCGACGTGACCATGTGGGCCGCGGGGTTCGTGGTGCCGGACCTGGCCGCGGTCAGCGGTCTGCCGGTGGACGCCGCCGGGCGGATGCGGGTGGGCCCGGACCTGGCCTGCACGGCGGACGCCCGGGTCGTCGGCGCCGGTGACGCGGTGGCGGTCGACGGCATGGCGCTGCGGATGACGTGCCAGGCCGCGATCCCGATGGGGGCGCACGCCGCCGACGTGGTGCTCGCCGGGCTGCGGGGGCGCCCGACGCCGCGGTTCGGCCTGGCACTGCGCGCGCAGTGCGTGAGCCTCGGCAGGCGTCGGGGAGTCCTGCTGCTCGTCCACGAGGACGGGCGACCCAGTGCCATGCTGCTACGGGGACGTGCGGCTGCGACGGTGAAGGAGCTGGTGTGCCGGGTGACGGTACGGGTGCTGCGCACCGAGGCGCGCCACCCGGGACGGTACCGGTGGCTCCGTTGACGGAGCACGCGCGGGTCTTCGCCGACCTGCGGCCGCTGCTGTTCACCATCGCGTACCAGGTCACGGGCTCCGCGACCGACGCGGACGACGTGCTGCAGGAGAGCTGGCTGCGGTGGTCGGCCGTGGACGTCGCGACCGTCACGCACCCACGGGCGTACCTGGCCCAGGTGGTGTCCCGTCAGGCGCTCAACGCGCTGCGGGCGGCGTCGCGGCGGCGTGAGGAGTACGTGGGGCCGTGGCTGCCGGAGCCCCTGGTCGTGACCCCCGGGGACCTCTCCGACGACGTGGTGCTCGGTGAGGCCGTGTCGATGGCGCTGCTCCTGGTGCTGGAGACGCTGTCGCCCGCCGAGCGGGTCGTGTTCGTGCTGCGTGAGGTGTTCGGGTTCGAGCACGCGCAGATCGCGGACGTCGTCGACCGGACGCCCGCCGCGGTCCGGCAGCTCGCGCACCGGGCGCGGGAGCACGTCCAGGCGCGGCGGCCCCGCTACGAGCCCAAGGACGAGGAGGCCGCGAGGGTCGCGCAGGAGTTCCTGCGTGCGGCCGCGGGCGGGGACATCGACGGACTGCTGGCCGTGCTGGACCCGGACGTCGTCTGGGTGTCCGACGGTGGTGGCAGGGCCAGCGCGCCCCGCAGGCCGCTGCACGGTGCCGGCGACGTGGCCCGCTTCGTCCTGGGGCTCTTCGCGCTGGCGACGCCGTCGCACACGTTCGCGCAGGTCGACGTCAACGGTGCGCCGGGTGTCCTGCTCCGCGACGGCGAGCGTCTGGAGGGCGTGTTCAGCATCGACGTCCGTGACGGGCGGGTCGTCGCCCTGTACGGCGTGCGGAACCCCGACAAGCTGCGCGGGGCGGACCAGGTCCGGGAGGTCGGGCGCTGACGTCCCGCGCAGGCACACGGCCTCGGGCGCGCCGTGGTGGCGCAGGAGAGCCGGCCCGAGCGCGCCGCGGTGGCGCAGGAAGGCCGGCTCTCGCGTGCGGGGCCGTCAGCGGCGGCGACGCTGCAGGATCGACCCCTCGCGGCTGGTGCGCTGGTGCGGCAGCCCGGCTGACGCGGGCGGTGCCATGACGGGAACGGCGAGCAGCCCGTGCTGGACGGCTTCGAGCACCACGGCGTCGGGGTCGTCCTCGCTGAGCCACGCGTCGTGCGCGTCGCGCACGGCCTCGTGCCGCCCGTCGAGCTCCCGATCGTCCGCCATGCGGGCACCATAGCCGCGCCATGGGCCCCTGCCGAGTGTTCGGGAGCGCTGTCACCCTGGGGGAGTATCGGGGCCGGCCTCCCGGCGTCCGACCACGATGCAGCCTTCGAGGTGGTCGTCCACGACGCCGCACGCCTGCATCGCCGCGTAGGCGGTGGTCGGGCCGACGAACCGGAAACCGTAGCGCTTGAGCTCCTTGGCCAGCGCCGCGGAGCCCGGCGTGCTGGCCGGCACGTCCGCCCAGGTGCGCGGACGCGGCCGTGGGCCGGGCGCGTACGACCACACCAGCTCGTCGAGCGTGCGGCCCGACTCGTGCAGCGCGAGCACCGCGTGCGCGTTGGCGAGCGTGGCCTCGATCTTCGCGCGGTTGCGCACGATCCCGGCGTCGGCGAGCAGCCGCTCCACGTCGTGCTCGTCAAACCGCGCGACCGCCTCGGGGTCGAACCCCGCGAACGCCTCCCGAAAGGCCGGACGCTTGCGCAGGATCGTGATCCAGGCCAACCCCGACTGGAACGCCTCGAGCGCGAGGCGCTCGTACAGCGCGTGCTCGCCGTGCACGGGCACGCCCCACTCGTCGTCGTGGTAAGCGGCGTAGAGCGGGTCGGTGCCGCCGAAGCAGCGGAAGGGCGCGGGCGTCGGGGTCATGGGGCGAGTCTGGCGCGGTACCCCGGGTCCGGTTGCCGCCCGGACCCGAGCTGTGTGCGGAACGCGCATCCGGGCACCTGTGGTCGGCGCGGCAGGTCGGGCCGCGCGTGGCTCAGAACAACGGCCACGGCACCGGCGACGACCCGCCCGCCGGCCCCGGGAACCGTCCGCTCGCGAGCAGCCGCTCGCACCGCGCGGCGAGCGCGGCGACCTCGGGCGCGTCGAGCAGCGTGGCCAGCCTCTCCCCGAGCACCGCATCCAGCCCGGCGCGCACGTGCTGCACGCCGGCACGCTCGTCCGCGTCGAGCTCCCGGCCCACCCAGCCCCACAGCACCGTCCGCAGCTTCGGCTCGGTGTGGAACGTCACGCCGTGGTCCACCCCGTACCGGTGCCCGTCCGCCACGGGGAGCACGTGCCCGCCCTTGCGGTCGGCGTTGTTCACCAGCACGTCGAGCACGGCCATGCGGCGCAGCGCGGCGGAGTCCTCGTGGACCACCGCCACCGGCCGTCCCTGCTCGTCGGTGCCCTCGAGCACCGTGCACCACCCCTGCGCCGGGACCTGCGACGTCGCGACCACGTCGACCGGGTCCTGGTGCGGGTCCGGCTCCTGCCACAGCTGCACCATGCCCGGCCCCAGCGGGCCGTCGCGCAGCCACGTGCGCGGGACGACGTCCCAGCCGAGGACCTCCGAGACGAGGTACGTCGCGACCTCGCGCCGCGCCAGCGTGCCGTCCGGGAAGTCCCACAGCGGGCGCTCGCCGGCCACGGGCTTGTACACGACCTCGACGTCACCGACCGTGCCGACGAACGTCGCGTTCGACGCGGCGGTCAGACGACCGACGATCCGCAGCTCGCCCGTGCCGAGCTCGTCGGCGTCCAGCCCGGTCACGCCCCCGCGAACGGTCCGCAGACGTGACCGTCGGGGTCGATCGGCTCCCCGCACCGGCTGCACGTCGGGCGTCCCGCGTCCACCACGGCACGCGTCCGCTGGACGAACGCCCGGGCCGTCCCCACGGGCATCCGGACGACCAGCATCTCGCTGGGCTCGTCCTCGTCCGGTCCGGGCGCCGCCTCGTCCTCGTCCTCCGGGGTCTCGTCGAGCGGGAACGCCTCGACGACCACCTGCAACGTCCGCGGGTCCCACCCCAGCCGCATCGGGCCGGTGCGGAACAGCGGCTCGACCGGCTGCTCGATCGGCTCGTCGTCCACCAGCTCGGGTGGGATGTCCCGGGGGACGGTCAGGGGGTGGGCGGCGTCGGTCGCGAGGTCGTCGAGCAGCTGCTCGACCATGTCCGCGAGGACGGCGGACTGCTGCTTCTCGAGGACGACGCTCGTGGTCCGCCCCCCGAGGCTCGTCTGCAGGTAGAACGTCCGCTCGCCCGGGCGCCCGACGGTGCCTACGACGACGCGGTCCGGCCAGTCGAACTCGTGGACGACGACGGTCATGCGTCGAGTCTACGAACGGTCCAGCGCTCCCACCGGTCGAGCCGCGGCCGCGCTCCCGTGCCCGGCCCCACCCCCGACCGGCGCGTCGTCCACCGGGCGTGCCGTCCCGAGCCATCCCAGGTCGCCGCCGTCAGTGTTGACCGCGATCACCTGCGGTCGCGACGGCCCGTAGCGGACGAGCGACACCGACGCGGGGCCCACGTCGAGCCGCTGGAACAGGTCGAGGTGCATGCCGAGCGCGTCGGCCAGGACGGCCTTGATGACGTCGCCGTGGCTCACGGCCGCCCAGAGGGCCCCGGGGCCGTGCTGGTCCTCGACCGCGGCGTCGTACCGCCGCACGGCGGCGACGGCCCGGGCCTGGACGGCTGCCAGCGACTCACCGCCGGGGAACGTCACGGCCGCGGGGTGCGACTGCACCGTCGTCCACAGCGGCTCGCCCGCGAGGTCCGCCAGCGACCGGCCCTGCCAGGTGCCGTAGTCGCACTCGGTCAGCGCGTCGTCGACCGTCAGGTCCGGTGCCTCGCTCATCCGGGCGAGCAGCAGGTCCGCGGTCTCGCGGCACCGTTCCAGCGGGCTCGTCACCACGCGGACCAGCGGTACCGCGGCGAGGCGGTCGCCGGCGCGCGCCGCCTGCCCGCGTCCGACCTCGTCGAGCCGCACCCCGGGGGTGCGCCCGGCCAGCACGCCCCGGACGTTGGCGTCCGTGCGGCCGTGGCGGACGAGCAGGACGGTGGCCATGTGCGCAGCCTAGGCAGCCGCCGTCACCCCAGCGCGGCCAGCGCCTTGCGGATCCGGGTCGGTGACACCGGTGCCGGTGTGCCGAGCTGCTGGGCGAACAGGCTCACGCGCAGCTCCTCCAGCAGCCACCGGACGTCGTCCAGCGTCGCGTCGCGGGCCGGGTCGGCCGAGGCGGTGCGGGCGCGCTCGCGGGCGGCGGTGTACAGCTCCTCGACGTCGTGCACCTGCCACGCGAGGTCGGCGTCGCGTGTCGGGTTCTCGGCGGCCTTGGCCAGGCGGTGGCGGGCGGCACGCAGGTAGCGGACGAGCTGCGGCAGGCGCTCGGCGCCGACCTCGGAGACGAACCCGTCGTGGACCAGGCGGGCCGACTGCTCCCGCACGTCCTGCGCGGTGGCCAGCAGCGCGAGGCTGTTCGCGCCGCGGACCTCCGCGTCGAGCTCGCGCCACGCGGTGAGCACGGTGACGAGGTCCCCGACCACGCGGTGCACGTCGTCCTCGAGCCCGTCGCGGACCGCGGCGCGCAGCGCGGCGTACGCCTCGGCGTCGCGCACGTCCCGCGCCGTCCGCCCGCCCAGGTGGCGGGCCACGAGCCGGTCGATCGACGCGAGCTGCACGTCCGCGACCAGCGCGTCCGTGCTCGGGTACGGCGAGGCGGCCAGCGCGAGCGCCTGCGTGCCGCTCCAGCGGCTGGTCACGCGCGCCGTGGCCAGGCCGACGTCGAGCAGCAGCAGCCGGCGCAGCCCGCGGCGTGCGGCGACCTGCGCCGCTGCGCCGTCGGCGAGGACGCGCAGCGCGACGGACGTCCGCCTGCCCGTGCCCTCCTCGACGAGCGTCGGGTAGGCGCGCACGACACCGCCGGCGGCGGTGGTCGCCTCGATGACGTCCGGCAGCGGACCGGGCAGGTCCGGCCAGGTCGTCAGGCCGGTGCGCTCGAGGTCGGGGGTCGTGTCGCCGCCCGGGCGAGGGCTGGGCGCGGGGCGCGGGGGCGTCCCCGCCGTGGGGCCCGGGCCGGAC
>JAEWEJ010000109.1 GCA_023389455.1 Actinomycetes bacterium
GGGGGCCCCGCCGCTGGACGGCGGGGGGGGGGGGGACGACGGTGGGTCGGACTGTGGGTCAGGCGGCGGCCCGGTGCACGTACCGCGCGAGCTCGTCCTCCGTCACGTCAGAGCGGGGCGCGACGACGCGCGAGCCACCCACAGTCGCTCCCTGCCGCGCGGTCGCCACGGTCGGGCCCGCGGGCAGCCCCAGGCTGTCCCAGACCTGACGGGCGAGGACCGGCAGGATCGGCTCCGCGAGGAGCGCGAGCCCCAGGAGCCAAGCACCGGTGTCGGTGCCTCGACCAGTCATCCAGCCCTCGAGCACGGCAGTCGCGGCCGGGACGTCCATGGTGTGCAGGTCCAGTGCCTCGTTCTGCGCGTCGAGGGCCTTCTCGATGTCGCCGGACCACGCGGCCGGAGAGCCTGCCGCGCCGTCGAGAGCAGGTACCAGCACGTCTGCGGTCCAGCGTCGCAACGTCCGGGTGCGATCGACCAGGCCACGCAGGCTCAGGTCGTCGGTGCCGTGGTCGAGACCGGCGGCGGCGAGGGTGAACCGCAGCTCGTCCGCTGACACGGCGCCCGAGTCGAGCAGCTCGCCGAGCCAGATGCCGTGCCGCTTGCTTGTCGAGCACTTCTGTCCCTCGAAGTGGAGCATGCCGTTGACGACTGTCCGGTCGAACGCCCGCAACGCTCCTGCGGACCCCTGCGCGAGCACACGCGGCGCGACGAGCCCGGGCGTGGAGTTGTCGCTGCCAAAGAACCCGACGGTCACGACGTCCGACGCCGCCCGGAAGGGGTTCGCCTGTCCGGTGCGCCGACTGAAGACCTCACCGCAGTAGACGGCGTAAAGGTAGTACCCGTTGGCGAGGACGGCATCGTCCGGGACGCTCGCGCTTCGGACGCCCCACGTCCCCTGCCCGGAGAGCCGAATCCTGCCCTCACGCGACCTGAGGTAGCGCCCTGCCGGCTCGGCCACGTGAGGCCGCAGCCCGGCGCCGGCCACGTCCGTGAGGAGCAGGCCCACGTCCGTGGGGTACGCGAACCAGTGCTGCCGCTCCTCCCACACGAGGGGGCTGTCGTCGAGCCGGGAGCGTGGGTCAACGAGCTCCTCCGGCTGGAAGTGCTCGCTGCACGCGGTGCACGAGCTGCCGCCCGCGCTCGCCCCGCAGTACGGGCACCGGCCCGCGATCCACGTGCCGACGAGTTCTCGACCCGTGGTGAGGGAGAACGGCACCCGCTCGGGGACCAGGCGGGCCCCGCCGCCGGCACGCAGCGCGTCCAGTGCCTGCTCGTGGACCTCTCGGTAGGCGTCGAGGTGCTCAGGGTCCCGCGGATCGAGCCACACGTCCATCTCGACGCCCAGTGCGCGCAGGTCACTGTCGATCCCGCGGTGGTACAGCGCGCACGTCTCGTCGGCGGAGAGGCCGATGCGCTCGGCCTCCGCGACGACCCAGTTCTCGTAGGCGTCGGTGCCGGAGACGATGTGGACGTCGGCGCCCCGCACGCGCAACGCCCGAGCGGCGACGTCGGAGCGGAGATACGTGCCGCCACCGTGTCCGATGTGCATCCGCCCGTTCGGCGTCGGGGGCATCGGGACAAGCAGGTACGTGTCGGGCATCGGGCCTCCTCGGGCTCGGCTCAGTGGGACGGGGCGTCCCACGGAAGGGTCAAGAGCTCGGTCAGGCTCACGACGCGGGGTCCGTCCCACGCCACGGGTGTCCCGCGGTCGACCAGGACCGCGTGCATGCCGGCGCGCACCGCGCCGCCGAGCTCGTCGTCGAGCCCGTCGCCGACGTACACGCACCGCTCCGGGGCGACGTCGAGCGCCGCGGCAGCGAGCCGGTACACCGCGGGGTCCGGCTTCATGACGCCGGACCGGGCGGAGAGGATCGGGGCGTCGATCAACTCGGCGAGGGGCGAGCCGGCGAGCATCTCGGCGACGTCGCTGCTGCAGTTCGACACCACGGCGACGGGGACACCTCGACGGCGCAGCCCGGCGAGCATCTGGAGCCCGTCGTCGTGCGGCGTCCGGAAGCCCGCGCCGTGGTGGGCGCGACGCGCGGCGACGGCTGCCGCGATGCCCTCGGGGGACCATGTCAGTCCGAGCGTCCGGGCGAGGTCGCCGAGGTAGGTGACGAGGTCACCGGTCTCCCGCCGGGGGCGGGTGCGGGCCCACGGCTCACGCAGCACGGTCGGGGCAACGCCCAGCGCCGCCGCCGTCGCCAGGAAGGCACCGTCCTTCGCCTCCCGCGGCAGGGGGACGAGCGTCTCCCAGAGGTCGACGACGATCGCAGCCGGCCGAACTTCCCCGGGCGCGGCCGTCATGCTGTGACCAGCACGCGGTCGAGTCGGTTCGCGAGGTCCTGGTAGAGCCAGGAGCCGTACGCGGTGTTGTCGCGCAGGTCCGCCGGGGTCGGTTCGATGCGCAGCACCGACAGCGTCCGGCGCGGAATACCGGCGACGAGGGCGGCACCGTCAAGGGTCGTGCGCATGCGGTCGGGGGAGTCTGTGCCTCGGACGACGACACCGCCCTCGTGCAGCTCGGGTGCGCGGCCGTGGTACCCAAGCGCCTGGACGACGAGCCCGGCGGCGTCGAGCAGGTCGGCGGCGTCCGTGACGTCCCGCACGGGCTGGAGCCGAGCGCCGGGCACCTCGCCCGACCATAGCGACCGGTAGAGGTCCGCCGACTCGTGGCGCAGGCCCGAGTCCCGGAACACCATCCCCGTCGCCGGGCAGACGTCCCGGTCCGGATCGGGCAGGCGTTCGCGGCCGGGGACGTGAGCCTCGAGAGCCTCACGGAGGCTGTCGTAGGTGAGCCGGGCCGCGCTGCGCTGCAGGACGACGACCGGCGAGGCGGTGAGCGGGCGCAGCGTGAGGAGGGCTGACATTGCGCTGTGGGAGCAACCTGCGACGACCACGGGCCTGCCCCCGAGCCCGGCGAGGACCGACATCAGACGGGACCGTCCTTCGCTGCTTATCACCTGTCCCGACAGCATCGTGCGTGCCCGCCAGTGCTCCAGCGCGGCGTGAGGTCGTTCTTCCCGGCCCGTCGCGATCAGCACATGCGCCGCCAGCACGCCGGTGCCGTCGTCGAGGATGACGCGGCCCGGGCCGTCGCCGTTGAGTTCGACGCGGGACACCCGTGCGCGGGTACGCAGGCGGTCGCCGAGCACGTCGCCGAGCGCCCGGCCCACTACCGTCAGGGCGGCCGACAGGTCGCGCATGTCGACGGGGACATCCGCGTCAGCGACCCGTCGGACCGTCGGGTCATCGCCCAGCCGGGCGAGCGGGCCGGTGTACCGGACGTGCTGCAGAAACCGCTTTCCTTTCGATGTAGTCGTTAGCAGGTAGTCCTGGAACCCCCCGGGTCCGAGGGCTGACCCCGCCTCCAGGACGAGCAGGTCCCGCTCGAGCAGCTGCGGGGCTGAGGCGAGGAAGGTGGTTGTGCGGAAACCGCCACCGACGACGACGAGGTCGTGGACACGCTCGGCCATCACCGCAGCTCCGCGGAGAGCAGCGCGTCGACGCGGTCGCAGATCAGGTCGGCCTCGCCCAGCGTCAGCGTGAGGGGGGGCCGGATCTTCAGCACGGCACCGTGCCCGTAGCGCGAGGTACGCATGACCAGGCCGTGGTCCATCGCCCGGTCGGCGAGGTGGTTGGTCAGCACAACGTCCTCGCGGCCCTCGGCGTCAACGAGCTCGAAGCCGATCATCAGGCCGACGCCGCGGACGTCGCCAATCACCCGGTGCCGCTGCTGCATCTCGCGCAGGCGCGCCATGATGTGATCGCCGGTGCACCGTACGTTCGCGAGGAAGACCGGGTCGTCGATCACGTCGAGCGTCGCGAGCGCCGCGGCGGCGGCGAGGAGGTTGCTGCCGTACGTGAAGCTATGCTCGCTCGTGGGCATGCCAGCGAGTTCGTCGCTGGCGAGGATGGCTGCGACCTGCGCCCCGGACCCGCCCAGGCCTTTCGCTAGGGTAATCGCGTCAGGCTCGACGCCGAAGTGCTCTGCGGCGAACATGTGTCCGGTGCGGCCGATACCGGTCTGGATCTCGTCAAAGATCAGCTTGATGCCGTGTTCGTCGCACAGTCGGCGCAACTTCGGGAAGTAGTCGTCCGGCGGGACGACGTTGCCGCCGTTACCCGAGATCGGCTCGATGAGGACGGCTGCCACGCTGCCGGAGCTCGCGTACTCGATGAACTGCTCGATCCGGTCGACGCACATCGTGCCGCACGTCGCGGGCTGCTGGGCGTAGAAGCAGCGGAAGCAGTGCGCGTCGGGTACTTGCAGGCCGCCGGGCATGACGTTGGCGAGCGGCAGCCGTCGGAAGGCGTTCCCGGAAAGGCTGGACATCATCACGGTCTGCCCGACGTGGCTGCGGAACGTGGTGATGACGTCACGGCGGCCGGTGGCGCGCTGCGCCATCTTCACGGCCCCCTCGTTGGCCTCCGAACCGCCGGGCACTTTGAGGTGGGCGCGGGTGATGCGCTCCGGGGCGAGGTCGACGAGCCTGCGGGACAAGTCGTTGATGACACCCGTCTGGAAGCTGGACGTAACGTGGACGAACTCGTCGAGTTGCTTCTTCATCGCATCGACGACGGCCGGGTGCCCGTAGCCGAGGCTTAGGTTGAACGTGGCCGACGCGCAGTCGATGAACTCGCGACCGTCCTCGTCGTACAGGTAGATGCCCTCACCCCGCACCATGCGGGTGTCGGACACGGGGTAGTACACGGCGGTGGAATCGGCTCCGGCCGGCATGGTGGACCCTCTCGGTGTGCGGCGCGTGCGCCGGGCGGACGTCAGACGATGACGAAGTTCTGCGTCACCCATGCCGACGCGGCGTCGAGCCGGTCGTTGACCTCGTCCGCGGTGATCCCCTCGACCGTCACGGACGCCATGGCGTCACAGTTGGCGCGTGCGGCGGTCAGCTCGCTGCCCAGCGGGACCTCGATCTTGTAGCGACGCACCCCGGGCACGGGGCACTGCTCCGGTGCAAACTCCAGCCGACCCGGGGCGGGCGGCACGATCGCGAAGCCCGCCAGCGGGTCGGGCGCGCGACGACCCGTCACCCATGGCACCGCGCTCAGCGCGTTGCGCACGTACCACTCCTCGAGGTTGACGCCGAACGCCACCTCCATCGCGGTCTTGATCCGGCCGCCACCCATGCGGCAGCCGATCTCGTTGACGAGCATCCCGGTCGGGGTGTGGAACAGCTCCGCGTGGAACAGCGACACGTCAGGGGTGGGGAGGGCCCGCAGCGACCGCCGGGCGAGGTCGAGCGCGGGCTGCACGCGCGGGTCATGTGTCTCCAGCATCGAGCTGAAGAGCGTCTCGCTGTCGTGGAAGCCCAGCTGGGAACTCGCGCGCGACGGCCAGGCGAGGACGAACTCGCCGTCGCGCCACGCACCGTCGACGTGTAGGAGGTCGTGCTCGAGAAACTCCTCGGCCAGGAGGTGCGCCGGGTCGTCGCCGCGCAGCTCTGGTGCGGTACGGATGTACTCCCGCACGTCTTCGTCGTCGTGCAGCACGTGCACGCCGACCGAGGCAGCGCCGCGCCGTGGCTTGACGACGACGGGCCCGTCCAGCGTCGACGCGAAGCGCAACAGGTCGGTCGCGAAGTCGACCGGAGCGTGCCTGACGACCGGAACGCCGGCCGCGCGGAGCACATGCTTCATCCGCAACTTGTCCCGGTACGCCTCGGCACCGGCGGGCTGCTGCCCGGGCAGTCTCATCGCCTCACGCAGACGGGCCGCGCGCAGCAGGTCGAACTCCGACATCGCCACGACGGCGTCGAAGCGGACCGCGGCGTGCCAGTCGAGCGCGAGCAGCTCGACGGCCGGGTCGTCGGCGTATGACGTGACGACGCGACTGTCGGCGCAGCGCCGCAGCGCGTCGTCCTGAACGGTGTCAGCGGACGTCAGGAGGTACACCTCAACGTCCGGACCGAGCCATCCCGCGTAGTCCATCGCGCTGAGACCGAAGCGGTTGAGGACGAGGACCCTCACGATTGACCTCCAGTGCTCACGGGCGGTGCCAGCCGGTCGGCGAGCTTGTAGGACGTCATGACGTCCGCACGCGTCCCCGTCATAAGCGCGTAGCCCAGCCGGCGGCCCGCGCCGTCGACGACGGGCGCGTCGACGTAGTGCGGGTACCAGTGCTCGAGGTCACGCAGCGTGGACTCCAGGACCGTGCCGGCCGTGACGCCGGTCGAGGGCCACGTGACCCTGGTCCCGGCAGGTGCCTCGAGGAACCTGACGGCGCTCGTCGCCCGCGCTGTCGGAGTCGCCGGCGCGCGGTCCGCGCCGGCGATGGCGTCGAGCTCCTCAAGGTAGAGGTTGACACCGGTCGCCTCGTGAACGAGCACAGGGATCAGGTCGCCGCCCAGCCGTCCGGCGATCTCGACCACGACGGGTCCGCCGTCGGTGAGGATGACCTCCCCATGTGACGGGCCACGTTCCATGCCGAACGCGTCGAGTGCCGCGTGCACGGTCGCGACCACCTCGGCGTTGACCGCGTCGTCGAGCGCGGCGGGGACGATGTGCCCGGTCTCGACGAAGTACGGCCGCGCACTCGTGCGCTTCTCCGTTACCGCGTAGGTGACGTGCTCGCGACCGTCCCACGTGACCGACTCGATGCTGACCTCGGCACCGGTGATGAGCTCCTCGACCACGCACCTGCCGGTGAAGGACTTGCCGATCGCGGCACGGGCGGCGGCCTCGGCGTCGATGCCGGGCAGGACCTCGGTGACGCCTGAGCTCCCGGCGTAGTCCACGGGCTTGACGACGACGGCGCGCCCCAACTCCTTCGCCCAGCGGGAGGCGGCCTGCGGGTCGTCGGTGACCGTGTAGGCGGGGACGCGTAGACCGGCCTGCGCGAGC
This sequence comes from Actinomycetes bacterium, assembly GCA_023389455.1. Classification (GTDB taxonomy): domain Bacteria; phylum Actinomycetota; class Actinomycetes; order Actinomycetales; family Cellulomonadaceae; genus Cellulomonas. Next base: position 6,862 of record JAEWEJ010000109.1, read on the forward strand.
CGTGCCCGCATGAGGGACTTGTCGCGGAAACAGTCGACGTCCAGGCGAGGTCCGGGCAGGCCGAGCGCTTCGGCGAACCGCACCGCCTCACGCAGCGAGTACTCTCCCCAGCACAGGACGACGTCCCACGCGACGCCGCTTGCCTCTGCCAAAGCCACCGGGTCCGCGACGGACGAGGCCGGTAGCGGGTGGTACCAGTCGACAAAGTCGACCGGCACGTGGGCGACGTCGTCCACCACCCCGACCGTGTGGCCCTGGCCGCGCAAGGCCCGCAGGCCGAAAGATCGATGGACGCCGTAGCCGACGACGAGCACGTTCAGGGTGGGCATGCGCTCTCCTGGGAGGTGGTGCGGGAGGGGCAGGGCGGGTCGGGCGCCGTCAGGGTGCAGTGCTGATCACGAGGGTCTCAGCGACGCGGCGCTGGAGCTCGTCAAGGCCGGCGACGTCGGGCGCGCGCAGGACGGCGGACGCGGCACGGTCGGCCGACGACGCGGGTGCGGCCGTCGAGCGCCCGGGAGCGACGTCGACGCGCAGGTCGACAACGCCGGCGAGCGCGCGAACCTCGTCGACGCCCGTGACCCGCTCGACCTGGCCGGGTGCCGGTGTCGCGAACCAGGTCGCGGCGGCGCCGTCGTGCGTACGCCGCAGGTCGACCTGGTAGCCGAGCGCGAGGGCGACGACGGCGTCGAACACGTCGAGCCCGTGGGCGAGAGCGTGCAGCTCGAGGATGTGGTCACCGGGCGTGCGGACAGCGACCTCAAGGACGTACGGGACACCGTCGCACAGCCGTACCTCGAGGTGCAGGAGGCCGTCACGGACACCGAGCGCGCGGGCGACCGCATCGGATGTGCGCTCAAGACGCGCCTGCTCGTCCGAGGTGACGCCCGCCGGGACCCGGTGCCCGATCTCGACGAAGTGCGGTGGTGGCGTTGTCGTCTTGCGCGTCGGCGCAACAAGGACGAGGTGGCTGTGCTGGACGACGCACTCGACGCTGAGCTCGGGTCCATCGAGGTACTCCTCGACGAGGAAGGTCGCGGGGCGGTCAGGGCGGGACGACCAGGCGCGCAGGTCGTCCTCGTTGCTCAGCAACCGGACGCCAGCACTCCCGGAGCCGTCGCGCGGCTTCACGACGACGGGGTAGCGCCCGGAGGCGTGGCGCAGTGCGTGGTCGGCGTCATCGGCGAGCTCGTACGCGGGCTGCGCGATGCCGTGCCGGGCGAACAGCGCCCGCTGCAGCGCCTTATCGCGTGACACGACGGCGGCGCGCAGGCCGGGGCTGGGCAGGCCGAGCTCTTCGGCTACGAGCGCCGCGGCGACCACGTGCATCTCGGCGAACGCGACGACGCCGTCGACGGGTCCGTCGGCGAGCGCCCGGTACGCGGCAGCGACCCAGTCGGCCGGGTCGTCTGTGGTGACGGCGTAGGTGTCGTCGTCGTCCTGGAGGAGAGTCCGGGTCCGTTCCGACGCCAAGGTGGTCGGGTTGTCAAGCAGGGCGACCCGTGCGCCGCGGCGGGCGGCGGCCGTGAGGTAGGGGCGTCCGTGCCGGCCCGAGCCGACGAGCAGGAGGCGGCGCCGGTGGGCCGTGCGAGGGCCCGAAGCGCCGCGCGACATGGCTGTCATCAGATTCCCTCCACGGAGTCGTCATCGTCGTCTGCTGGGTGCTCGCGTGCGTTGGCGGGCAAACATACGGACGATCCCGGATCGCGTCCAGAGCACTCGGATAACTCACAGAAAAAAGCGTCCGTGCATATATGAGGCATCCTCGGAGGAAAACATGAACAAGCGTCCAGGCTGAGGTGAGACGCCGCAGTGAACGCCTCGGCGCCCTGCTAGCGTCACCCCCCGTTTGCTTCGGTTCGCACGTTCTGCCATGTCCGTCGTGCCGCTTGCCGGCCTGTGCCCTCGCGTCCGCGGGGTGCCGCGCTCTCGTCGACCAGGAGGCGTGTTGACCCAGTTCTGGCTGCTCACTGCAGCGTCCTCGGTGTCGAAGATGGGCAACGCGTTCCTGCGGCTCGCCGTCCCCCTCGCGATCCTCCACGTAACTGGTTCGCCCTCCGCGGCCATCCTCTCGGTGGCGCTCGAGAACCTCCCGCACCTGGCCGGGCCCGTGCTCGGCACGTTGATCGACCGCTTCCCGCGGCGCACCGTCTTCGCCGCCTCCGAGCTCAGCCAGGCGGTGCTCGTCGTCCTGCTCGCCGGCGCGCTCGAGGCCGAGCGTCTAGGGCTGGTCTACGTGCTGCTCGTCGGCCTTGGGCTTGGATCCGTCATCTCCAATATCACGAGCGAGTTCAGCCTCGTGCCGTCCCTCGCGCCGGCGGACGCGGTCGGCAAGGCGTACTCCCGCTACATGTTCTGCGTGGATTCGGCCCGTTTTGCCGGGCCTATGCTGGGTGGACTGCTCATCGCGGTGTCGAGCACACGGATCGCGCTCTACGCGGACGCCGCGACGTTCGTACTGACCGCTCTCGTCGTCCTGCGGCTGCGCGTCGGCCGGGATTCGACCCCGAAGACCGAGTCGTTCGTGCGGGCATTCGCCTCCGGCTGGCGTGCGTTCACGCGCCTGCCCGGCATTCCACGTCTCACCGTCAGCCTCGGCCTGTACAACCTCGGGGCCGGCAGCATCGCCACGGTCCTCGTGGCCGTCGGCAGCGACCGCTGGGACTGGACGCCGTCGTTCACCGGCGGCGTGGTCTCTGCCGGGGCGATCGCGGGAGCGCTGGGCGCGGCGGTCGGCGGCCGGTGGGAGCGTCTGTCGTGGTCGGCCCGGATCCTGCTGTGGATGGCAGCGAGCTGCGTTTGCACTCTCCCGCTCCTCGCCGGGTCGTCGTGGCTTTCCGTCATCGGATTCGTAGGGATGTCATTCTCCGCGGGTGCGATGAATGTCGCGACCATGGCCTACCGGCACCACGTCATCCCCGACGAGTTCGTGGGACGCGTCAATACCGTAATCCGTTCGCTCATCATGGGGAGCATCCCAGCGTCTGCGCTCATCCTCAGCAGGACTGCGACCTCGGAGTCACATCTTCTGATGTTCTTACCGGCCTTCCTCGCAATACTGCTCGCCCTCGCGGTCTGGCGCCATCCTCGCCTCGCCCCGGCGGTGCCACATCCGCCGCAGGACGCTCCCGTCGCCGATGAGGCTGCTCGCTCATGACCGACGACACGCTCTCGGACGTGGACGCCCTGGCACCGGTGCGAGCCGCACTGGTGCAGCGCTACGCCCGTCACGTCTCCGCGTCCGTCTTCGTCGAAGACGCGTCGCGCCTCGACCTGCGGTACAGCGACGGCGCCGTGCACGACCTCACTCGCAGCGAGCACGGCGGGTCCGCGGTGCGCCTCACTGACGCCCGCGGAGGCTCGTCCTTCCGCGCCACGGGCGCACGCGACGCGGACGAGGTGCTGCGCGCGGTGCACGGCGACCCTCCGCGCACGCCTCGCGGTCGCCCGTCGCGCCCTGACGAGCTCGCGGAGCCGGCCGCCGAGCTGCTCACGCTGCTCGCGACGATCGACGCGAGCGCCCGTCGTACGGCCGCCGTGGAGCAGGTCCTCGTCGACGCCGAACTGGTCCGCCGGCGCATCGCCGTTGTCACCCGCGACGACGTGCTTAGCGACGTGCGCACGCTGGTGTATCTCACCGTGAGAGCCGTCGCGCGGAACGGCTCGCGCACCGCCACCGGGTTCATGACGCCCGCGACGTCCGGAGCCGTCGGTGCGCTGGACGGCGAACGTATCGGGGAGACCGTCGCCCGCCGCTCCGCCACCAGCCTGCACGCGCGGCCCGCCCCGATCGCGCACCTGCCGGTCGTGGTGGGTCCTGGGCGCGGCATCGTGCTGATCCACGAGGCCTGCTGTCATCCCCTCGAGGGCGACGAGGTTCTGCTGGGGTCCGTGCACGCCGGCCGCCTCGGCGAGCGCATCGGAGCCGAAGGACTCACGATTTTGGACGACCCGACGATCCCGTCGGCCGTTGGCAGCTACGCGTTCGATGACGAGGGCGTCGCCACCAGCGCGACGCGGGTCGTCGAGGATGGACGGCTGAGCAGCTACCTCCTCGACCGAAGCAGCGCTGCCGCGCTCAGGGCGACGTCGACCGGCAACGGCCGCGTCGACTCGTTCCGCAGCCCGGTCATACCCCGGATGAGTAACACGTCGGTCGCACCGGGACCGTGGACGCCGGCCGAGATCATCGCCGACACGCCGCGCGGCATCTACGCCGAGAACGTGGGGGGCGGCGAGGTCGTCGAGTCGACGGGCGAGTTTGTGTTCCGCGTGCTGGACGGCTTCCTCATCGAGGACGGGCGGCTGACCGACCCGATCGAGGAGACGACGGTGAGCGGCCAGGGCGCCAGCGTGCTCGCCGGCATCGATCGTGTCGGCGACGACGTCGCGCTGGGGGCCGCGAAGTGCGGCAAGTTCGGGCAGTTCGTGCCCGTCGGCGTGCACGGTCCCACCCTCCGCATCGACTCCCTGCTCGTCGGAGGGACGCAGCGGTGAGCGCCGTCCCGGACGTGGAGAGCTACCGGCAGGTGGCGGCGAGCGGCGGCCACCGGGCCGTGGTGATCGGCAGCGACGACTCGCACGAGGAGATCGTCCTGCGCGGGTCCACGATCGAGAGCCACGCCCTCACGACGGAACGCGGCGTCACGCTTGCGTACGGCGACGGCGATCGCACGACGTACGTCGCGGCCGACGCGTCGATGCACCCAGAGGACCTGGCCGCGAGGGCCCGTGACGCCCTACGACTCCTCCCCGGTCACGCGGCGGCACCCAGGGAGTACGCTGACGACCCGCGGGACGTCACCGCCCTGCCCGCGCGGTCGGGACCTTTGGTGAGCTCGCTCGTCGACCACGCCGACTCCTGGCGCTGCGCGCTGGAACCTCTCGGCGACGTCGAGGTAGAGATGCGGACGACCGTCCGGCGGCGCGCGGTGGCCTATGCCGACGGCCGGCGGGGTGGCACCCGGCACGCCTCCCGCACCACCGTGGTGCTGCGGGTCACGGCGCGCTCGGCGGACGGGACCACGCACCTGGTGCGCAGCGGCGTGGTCGCCACGCCCGCCGACGTCCTCGGCCTGCTCCGCGACGTGCTCGTGCCGCGCGTTGTCCAGGAGATCACACTGCCGCGCGCGTCCCCGACCACGGTCCTGCCCGCGACGGGTTGGCCGGACCTTGTGATCCTCGACGGCCAGGTCACCGCGCAGCTCGTAGCCCTCGTCGGCAAGTCGTTCTCCGCCGAGTCGGTGCAGCAGCAGCGCAGCGCCCTCGCCGGGTCGCTGGCCCGCCGGGTCGCGGCGACGGGGGTGTGCCTCGCGGACGACCCGGTCATCGCCGGCGGCGTCGTCCACGGCGCGTTCGACGACGAAGGCGTCCCCACCGCGCGGCGCCTGCTTGTCGAGGACGGAATCCTTCGCAGCTACCTGGGGACCACGGCGCTGGCCCGCCAGGTCACCGGTGCGTTCGCCGGGAACGCGTGGCAGTCGAACCGGGTGTCGCCACCGCGCCCCAACGGGACGTCCCTGCACCTCACCCCGTCGGGACGTACGCTCGACTTTGAGGCGTCGACGGTGCGGGTCGTGCAGAGCCACGGCCTGCACATGGCCAACGACATCACGGGCGATTTCTCGCTGGGTGCGACCGCCGTCGTCCTGACGGCGGACGGCCCGACCCTCGTGAGCGGGCTGACGGTCGCCGGGAACGTCCTGCAGCTCCTGCGCGACGTCCACGCGCTGGGGGACCGTCTCGCGTGGTCCCCCGGGTCAGTTGCCACCTACGGAGCGCCCGACGTGCTCGTGTCCGGCCTTGCCGTCGGGTTCTGACTTACCAGCGCACGCTCGGCCCCCCCAGTTCCCACGTCCTCGAACATGCTCCGAGACTCGGCTCTTCGTGGTTCGTGGTGGAGCGGGCCGTCGCGTCGTTTAGATGTTGAAGACTCGTGGCCCGGCTGGGATGCGGATAATCGCGTCACTCGTGGTGTCAGTATGCGGTACACCCCAACACCACACCCCTCCGCCCGGCGGACCGTGTCCAGATAGGGTCGCTATCTCTATTTGTTGACGCTTGCCCTGCGACTTCCTAGAGTTCAACCTGACAGATCGCGGGTTGAGAGGCGGGACGATGCGCGTCGGCTACGTCCGGGTGAGCACCCTGGACCAGAACACGGTCCGTCAGCTCGACGGGATCGAGGTGGAGCGGGTCTTCACCGACACGGCGTCCGGCAAGGACACCACCCGCCCCCAGCTCGAGGAGCTGATCGCGTTCGTGCGCGACGGCGACGTGGTAGTCGTGCACTCGATGGACCGCCTCGCCCGCAACCTCGACGACCTGCGCCGACTGGTACGGACCCTGACCGGCAAGGGCGTGCGGGTCGAGTTCGTCAAGGAGCACCTGACGTTCACCGGCGAGGACTCCCCCATGTCGAACCTGCTGCTGTCGGTCATGGGCGCGTTCGCCGAGTTCGAGCGTTCCCTGATCCTCGAGCGCCAGCGCGAGGGCATCGCCGCGGCCAAGCAGCGCGGGGTGTACACCGGGCGACGACCTGCGCTCACCTCCGAGCGCGCGCAGCAGCTGCGCGAGCGCGCGGCCGCCGGCGAGCAGAAGTCCGCGCTCGCCAAGGAGTTCGGCATCAGCCGCGAGACGCTCTACAACTACCTGCGCTCGGCGTCCACGGCCGGCTGACCGCCACCCGACGACACATCCGCTAGAGGTCCACTTCACACCGACTCGAGCCGATGAGGTCGGCATGGAACAGCTGCAGGTGGTGCGCTGGCGCAAGCACGGCAAGGACCGGTTGTACGTCAACCAGGCTGATGGTCAGCGTCTGGGCTGGCACGACCTCCTCGAAGGCACCGACCATGCCGACACCCCGGACCATCTCGCTGCCGTGCGGGCTGCGGCGGCCCGCTGGCGCACCGAATGCGTGCCGGCGACCCTGCGTGGTCACCAGAACGAGCCGCACAACGCCGTCGCGCCTGGCTGGTCCGACCTGACGGGCCGGGCTCCTGGCCAGATGGCACTCGCGCAGGCGGACGCCGTGCGAGCGGCCGCACCCAAGCGAGGCTTCTGGGCACGCTTGTTCGGACCCCCGCCCGCGGACCGCAGCTGGCTCGTCGGCGCCCGCGGTGAACAGCTCGTCGGCCAGGAGCTCGCCCGTCTCGTCGCCAAGGACCCGCGCTGGACCTGCCTACACGCCGTGCCCGTGGGCGTCGACGGCTCCGACATCGACCACGTTGTCATCGGCCCCGCCGGAGTCTTCACCCTGAACACCAAGCACCACCCCGCCGGACGCATCTGGGTCGGTGCACGGACCGTCATGGTCAACGGCACCCGCGTGCCCTACCTACGCAACGCCCGCCACGAAGCCGACCGGGCCTCGCGGCTCCTGACCACTGCTGCTGGCTTCCCCGTCGACGTCCAGGGCGTCGTCGTCGTGGTCGCCTCGTCGCTGACCGTCAAGGAGCACCCGGCCGACGTCGCCGTCATCGGGCGACGCCAGCTGCGCCGCTGGCTCGGCAACCAGCCCGAGCACCTGACACCCGAGACGACCGCCGCCGTGCACGACGTCGCTCGCCGCTCGACGACCTGGTCTCCGACCCGAACCGGTAGGTAGACGAGACGAGCACAGCGGCCATGCCACGCAACAGCCGGCCAGGGGTTCCGGCCACGTCGGCCCCGGGCGTGTCGCGTGGTCGGCTCCAGGTGGCCGCAGACGGCCGTTACCGGCCAGCGCTGGCCGGCAGCCGGGTCGGGTGATCAGCGCTGAGGACGTCAGCACGGGTGGTCACGGGCTGATCTCCAGGTTCATGACCGACCATCCGGTCGCGCCCAGGTCGGCCAAGGCGTCGGCGACGGCCGTGGAGATGACGGTGGTGGCGGACCTGCCTGGTTGGCCGTTTGCGGTCAGCACAAGGACGCGGCGACACTGCCGCGCGTCCCGGCGCGCCCGGGGCGGAGTTCCCCTTCGCGTCAGCGCGCGGCGGCTACAGCCGAGAGAGCAATCCACCGATCGCCAGGCCGATGAGCAGTCCGGCGAGCACGCCGAGGATGCGCGCCACGATTCGCCGGTCGTGGTCGACGCCGGCGAACGCAGTGCGGAACCACGCCCGGCCTGGCCCGATCTCACCTTCGCGATACTCGCGCAACGCGGCGTCTGCCCTTTCGCGCGGCGTCGGGCTGCGTCCCTGTGCTGGCCGCAAGAGGACCCAGCTGTGCTCTCCGGCGTGGCCAGCCTCGCCGGAGCAGGCCGACAGCCCGACTCCGGACCGGTAGTGGCGTGCATCGCAGGCGTTGGCGGACACGATCGTCACGCTACGCCCGGCTTCCGTCGGGGGCGGAACCGGTCGTTTGCGAGCACGGTCCGACCGTCCCATTTCCAAGGTTGTGGCACGCAGCACCTCGTCCGCGTCTTCGCGCCCCCATACGTCCAAAGCAATGTCAGTGGTTCAACGTAGCC
>JAEWEJ010000253.1 GCA_023389455.1 Actinomycetes bacterium
ATCACCTCGTCGAGCTCGTCGCGCAGGCGCCGGGCCTCGGTGTCGCGCTCGACGGCCTGCGCGAGCAGCAGCCGCAGCAGCAGCACGATCAGCGCGATGCCGCCGAGGACGAGCGCCGCACCGCAGACCAGCAGCACGACGCCCGGCGCGACGGTCTCGCCCGGTGCCAGCACCACCGCCAGCGCGAACACCAGCACCGCGGCCGCGGTGATGGCACCGATGATGACGTCGACCCAGCGGAACGCCGCCGGGGTGAAGACCTCCTCGCGGCGGACCATCGTCAGCAGGCGCCACACGCACACCCCGCAGACCTGCAGCGTCACGAGCCCGAGCACGAAGATCGCGACGAACGGCACCCGCACGGAGGCCGGGGCGCCGGCCTCCACGAGGTCGGTCCACAGCAGCGGCGCCATGACGCACTGGACGAACAGGGTCCCCGCGAGCGCGAGCGCGATGACGACGCGCAGGGCTCCGACGGTCAGGTTGCGCATGACGGCTCCTCGATCGGGATCGAACACGAGGAACCTATCGAGAAACGATCGATTCCTCAAGGTAGTCGATCGAGGAGCCGTCGCGACGCGGCTGGCTTCAGACCCGGACGACGACCTTCCCGCGCACGTGCCCCTCGGCGACGAGGTCGTGCGCGGCGGCTGCGTCCGCGAGGTCGAACACCTGCGCGACGTCGACCTTCACCGCGCCGTCGTCGATCAGCCGCGTCAGCGCGTCGAGGTCCGTGGTGCTGGGCCGGACCCACACGTAGTGACCGCCCAGCTCGTCGCGCGCGGCGGCGTCGACGATCGACGCGACCGTGCCGCCGTCGGCCAGGACGGCGCGGGTCGGGGGCACGAGGTCGTCGGAGCCGTAGTCCAGGACGAGGTCGACGCCCTGCGGCGCCAGCGCGCGGACGCGGTCGGCCAGGCCGTCGCCGTACTCGACCGGCTCGGCGCCCAGGCCGCGCAGGTGCTCGTGGTTCCGGGCCGACGCGGTGCCGATCACCCGGGCGCCGCGCGCCCGCAGGATCTGCACGGCGAACTGCCCGACGCCCCCGGCCGCCGCGTGCACCAGCACCGTCTGCCCCTCGCGCACGCCGACGCGCTCGATCGTCTGGAACGCCGTCAGGCCCGCCAGCGGCACCGCCGCGGCCTCCTCGAAGCTCAGCGACGCGGGCTTGCGGGCCAGGGTCCGCACGGGCGCGGCGACCAGCTCGGCGAACGTCCCGCCGTGCAGCCAGTCCCTGCGCACGTACCCGTAGACCTCGTCGCCGGCCGCCAGCTCGGGGGTGTCCAGGCCGGGGCGCTCGACGACTCCCGCGACGTCCCACCCGGGGACCGCCGGGAACTCGGTGTCGATGATCTGGTCGAGGTACCCGGCGCGGACCTTCCAGTCCACGGGGTTGACCGAGGCCGCCCGCACGCGCACGAGCACGCTGTCGGGGCCGACCTTCGGCTCGGGCTGCTCGGTGAGCCGCAGGACGTCGCTGCCGCCGAAGCGGTCGTAGGTGATGGCACGCATACCGGTCGCAACCGCCGTGGGGGGCGGGTCTGTTCCTCCCGGGCACCGTCCCGGCCGGTGCCCGCGGCCGTCAGCGCGTGAGCAGCCCGCGCACCGCCGCCCGGACGGCTGCCTCGTCCGCGCCGCCCTCGATGAGCGCGCCGGCCCGCTGCACCATCGCGTTGACGAGCTCCGCGACGACCCCGGGTTCGGCGACGCCCGCGTCCCGCAGGGCCGCGAGCAGGGGCTCGACGTGCTGCCCGTGCATCTCCTGCACCCAGGGGTCGGAGAACGCCCGGGGGCTGAAGGCCGCCAGCGCGCTGATGACGGCGTGCTCCCCGTCCGCGACGAGCGTGAGGTTGGCCTCGGCGTAGGCGACGATCCGGGCACCCGGGTCGTCGTGCGCGCCCGTCGCCGCCTCGATGGCGGCCTTCCAGCGCGGCAGCGCCTCCACGACGACCGCCCGGAACAGCTCCTCCCGGGACGGGAAGTAGTGGTAGATGCTCGACCGTGCGAGCCCCGCCTTCGCGGCGATCGCCGCGAAGGTGGGCTCGACGTCGGGTGCGTCCGCGAGCAGCTCGCGGGTCGCGTCGAGGATCGCGCGCCGCTGGGCCTCCCGATGCTCGGGCACCGATGGGGCGGTGATGCGGGGCACGTCTCCTCCTGGTTCCTCAGACGGCGCGCAGGCGGCCGTCGACCATCTCGAGCACGCGGTCGCAGTGCTCCAGCACGTCGTGGTCGTGCGTGACCATCACCGTAGCGACCCCGAACTCGTGCGTCTGACGCGCGAGCAGCTCGACGATCTCGTGGCTGCGGCGCCGGTCGAGGGCCGCGGTGGGCTCGTCGACCAGCAGCACGGACGGGGAGGCGACCAGTGCCCGGGCGATGCCCACGCGCTGCCGCTCGCCGCCCGACAGCCGCCCGGGGCGGCGCTTGGCGTGCTCGGCCATCCTGACGGACTCCAGCAGCTTCTGCGGCGGGGTGGCCGCGCGGCGACCGGTGATCTTCTCGACCAGGCGGAGCTGGTCGATCGCGGTCAGCGCGGGCACCAGGTTGCCCGACTGGAACACGAACCCGACGTGGTCACGGCGGTACCGGGCCAGCGCGGCCTTCGACATGCTCGTCAGGTCGGCACCGCCGACGACGACCGAGCCGGACGTCGGCGTCGTCAGACCGCCGGCGACGGCAAGCAGGCTCGACTTGCCGGCGCCGGACGGGCCGACGACGGCCACGATCTCCCCGGGGGTGACCGTCAGGTCCACGTGGTCGAGGGCGTTGACCTGGGTGTCGCCGTCCCCGAAGGTCAGGACGACGTCGCTCAGCGCGAGGCCCGTGCGGGTGGTGGTGGTGGTGGTCATCGGTTCTCTCCCAGCGCGGTCAGCGGGTCGACTCGGGCGATGCGGACGGTCGCGACGGCGGCACCGAACAGGCCCAGTCCGAGCAGCAGGAGCGCACCGGTCGCGATGGGCCCGCTCTCCAGCTCGAACGGCATGCCGGTGCCGACGAGCAGCGAACCGAGCCCGAGGCCGACGGCCAGACCGGCGCCGACGGACACGACGAGCAGGATCGCGGCCTGCGCCAGACCGTCGCCCAGCAGGAAGCGCGTCGAGGCCCCCATGGCGCGCATGACGGCGAGCTCGCGGGTGCGCTGCACGGTCCACAGCGTGAAGAACGCGCCGACGACGAGAGCCGAGATGGCGTACAGGAACGCCTGGATGAGCTGCATCGTCATGATCTCGGCGGTGTAGCCCGGCGACGAGTCGTAGGCCTCCTCGATGGTGCGAGCCGAGGTGCCCGCGTCCGCGTCCCCCGCGGCCAGGTCGGGCAGGGCGCCGTCGACGCCGCGCAGCGCGACGACGCTCGCCGCGTCGTACGCCTCCGCGCTGGCCTGCTGGCCGGGCACGGTCGCCGAGTGGATCTCCTGCCAGGTGCGCAGGTGCAGGTAGCCGATGTCGACGTGGCCGAAGGTGCGCTGGTCGGTCGTGAAGCCCACGACCTCGAGCTCGGTGCCGACGCGGTCGATCGTCAGGACGTCACCGAGCTCCACGCCCTCGTCCTGGGCAGAGACGGACAGGACGACCTGGCCCTCGGCGGCCAGGGGGCTGCCGTCGCCGACCTGCGGCTCGACGAACCCGCCGGGCTCGACGCCGAAGAGGGTGAGGTCGACGGGCGTGCCGTCCTCGTTCTTCGCGTTGACGATGGCGGTGCCGAGCAGCTCGGCGTCGGCGACGTCGTCGCGTGCGGCCCAGGCGTCGCGCTCGGCGGTCGTGACGACGCTGCGGGTGAAGGCGGAGTCGGTCTTGGTGCCGTCCTCGAACGCGACCGCGCCCATGGGGCTGCGCATGAGCCCCGAGACGCCGTCGACCACGAGGCCGGACGACAGACCGGACAGCAGGACCATGAGGACGCTGATGAGGGCGACGACAGCGCCCATCAGTCCGAATCGGGTACGCGCGAAGGCGAGTTCACGCAAGGCGAGGAACACAGGTCAGACCTCTCGCTGGGCGGACGCATCTTGTTGACGCGCTGTCGACATCTTATCGACAGTACGTCGACAAAGAAGGCCCCGCCCCTGAGACGTCGGCCACTCGACCGCCGATCACCCGCCGGACGGCACGAGCTCCCGGACCAGCCCGGTCGCGATGGCCACCATCACGACGGCGATCACGGCGTCCAGCACCCGCCAGGCCGTAGGCCGGGCGAAGACGGGCCGCAGCAGCCGGGCCCCGTACCCGAGCGCCGTGAACCACAGCACGCTGCCGACGCCCGCGCCGGCGGCGAACCACCACCGCGCGTCGCCCTGCCCCGCGGCGACCGACCCCAGCAGCACCACCGTGTCGAGGTAGACGTGCGGGTTCAACCAGGTCAGCGCGAGCGTCGTCAGGGCCGCCGCCGCGGCGGTACCGGGAGCGACACGCGGCAGGCGAGCACGCGGCAGACGAGCGGCACGGGGCAGACGAGCACGAGGCGCTCCGCGCGTCGGACCGGGCACGGCCGGGGCGGCGGGCGCACCGGGCGACGTCGACACGACGGGCCCGGCGCCGGCAC